>CAYFXP010000024.1:0-6304 GCA_964346935.1 uncultured Syntrophobacterales bacterium | reverse complement strand
TAAAAATCGAGCCTTGTCAAGAAAAAAATGAGCCGTGTCATTTAAGAATTAAAAGTGCACAGGTTTTTATGGATTTAAGCTTCAAAAGTGCACACCTGATTTTGGATCTTTTGAGTTATCCATAGAGGGGTAGAGACAGAGAAATTTTAGCCCAACCCCAATGGGTGTACCGGGGCGGCCCGAAGGACAAAATCTCGAAGGCTAAGGCTGTTGCAGTGCTCTGTGGACAACTTGTTTTGTCTTTCTTTGATCTGGGGGATATAGTCCAAAACCGTAAAGGAGGTTTTAGGCTATGTCCCATATACACAAACGATTTACTTCACACCAAGTCAAACAGCTTCTTGAACGTTATTCAAAGAATGAAATCGAACGAGAGTATGTCCAGGAGATCCTGGGGATCAAGAAAAGGCGGTTTTTTATGCTCCTGAAACAGTACCGAGATAATCCCGAAGGCTTCACCATCCAATACCAAAGACCCACTCCTCCCCGCCTCTCTGCAGACATTGAACAGAATCTTCTCAAAGAACTCTCGGTGGACAAGCAAATCATCCAGGACGAAGATACCCCTCTAAGATCCTACAATTACAGCTATATCAGAGATCGTTTGAAGATGAAATATCATCAGAAGGTCTCTTTACCTACCATCATTGATCGAGCCAAAAAGCACGGCTTCTATCTGAACAAACCCAAAAGGACCCTCCATGACCGAGAAGTGCTCACCCGTTATGTCGGAGAGCTGATTCAACATGACGCCTCTCATCATCTTTGGGCACCCGCGGCCCAAGAGAAATGGTATCTCATCACCTCCCTGGATGATTATAGCCGGCTCCTCCTTTACGCCGTTCTGGTCAACAAGGAGACCAGTTGGACTCATATCCTTGCCCTCCAAACTGTCATCCTTCGATATGGACTCCCTTACGCCTATTACGTCGATTCCCATTCCATCTTCCGGTTTGTCCAAGGAAGGGATTCGATCTGGAGAAAACATCATCTTCTAACCGATGAGACCACTCCTCAGTGGAAACAAGTTCTCGAGGACTGCAATGTGAAGGCCATTCACTCCCTTTCGCCCCAAGCCAGAGGCAAGATTGAACGACCCTATGGCTGGCTCCAGGACCGATTGGTTCGAACCTGTGTCAGAGAAGATGTCACCGACATCCAACAGGCTCAAAGGATCCTGAACCAGGAACTCCGTAGATATAACCACCACCAGGTTCACTCCACCACTCAGGAGATCCCTTATCTCCGACTTCAAAGAGCTTTAAAAGAAAAGCGGTCTCTCTTTAGAGAATTCAAAATCAAGCCACCTTTCCAATCGGTCAAAGATATCTTCTGTCTCAGAATGGATAGAACCGTTGACCCCTATAGAAGAATCTCAATTAGCAACCTGCAACTTAAGCTGAACCACGCTACTCCAAGAAAACGGGTCAACCTCCGTATTCACCCGCTCAACAAAGAAATTTGTGAAATCAGATTCTGGTGTGAAGGTAAATTGATCGATCTCCAAAGGGTCAAAAATTCCGATTTAAAAGGTGTGCACTTTTGAAGTTTAAAGTGTGCACTTTTCAACTTTAGCTAACAGATGAAATTCCCCGGAGTTTCCGGAGCCTAGGAGAACAGCAGCGTTCGTGAGCGACTCGCGGGAGCAATGGGACCCCCTTCGAGGGTGAGCAAGCTGCAATTCTGGAACCGGTCGCGGCCCGGATTCCCCGGAGTGATCATTGTTCAGTGCTGCAGTCGGAAAGAGGTTAGAGGTGGGAAGAGAAATGTCAAATGTCAAAGTTAAAATAAAAAGTCCAAATCGAGAGATCTCTGGGAGAG
This sequence comes from uncultured Syntrophobacterales bacterium, assembly GCA_964346935.1. Lineage (GTDB taxonomy): Bacteria > Desulfobacterota > BSN033 > WVXP01. Next base: position 4,483 of record CAYFXP010000024.1, on the reverse strand, counting down.
CGGAAAAACGAGCTCTGAGCACGAATTATATTTTTTCGACAACCACTCCCAGGCCACGAGCGGGGAAAAACCCAGTTCTGGGTTAAAGGAGGTTTAAACGCTTGAATCGGCGGAAAAATATGTTTGAGTGGCGAAGAGCGAGTTTTTCCGAGACTTCGATGAACATTTCATTCGGATTTTGGAATGAAAATTGCAAAAAATCCAACAAGTCACTCATTCATAAGGAGCCGATCGCCATGGACACCATGGATACTGAATTTAGAAAGGGAATTGTCCTCTTTGAGAGCAAGAAATTTCCCCGGGAATACATCGAAATACCCCTCTTATACTCGATCAGGGATGATGTAGATTACCCTGATCAAATGGGAGAGGTCATAGAGGGAGGCATCCTCGTCTATGTAAAGGATAGCTTGGATATCGGGACGAATCTCGATATCGAGATCTTTCCCCCGGAATATTTCGGCTTGAAATCCATCAAGGCTGTTACCCAGATCGTCTGGACCCAATTACAGGCAACCAACGACGGGGAAGAGCATGAATATGGGCTTCAATTCGTGAGCATGGATAGTAGTAACGTCTTGAGGTTGAAGAAGTTATTGAATCATCTGGAGCCCGAGTAGCTTTCAGAAGTGAGGATAGGTGAAAGGCCTTAAAGCTCCTGTACACTCCGAATGATTTCGATCTTCGATCTCTCTCTCAGTGCACCCAACCACCTCCTATAGCCCTCCTCTGCCTTTATCAGGCGAAACTGTCTTTCCCAGGTCTCCCGCTCCTCCGATTCGTACTTCTCCAAATCCGGCCTCTGCAGCTCCTTGAACCGTAGGAGGACCCAATCCTTTCCGATCTTTATAGGACGATCGGCGTACGGGTTTTTGGCGCTCAACGAGGCGATAACATCCACCGTGCCTTCAGAGAAGCCGATCTCGGGGATGTAATTGGTCCCCTTCTTAAAGAGCCCCGTCTCCTCCACCTTGAACCCCTTCTCGCTAGCCGCCTCTTTCATCGGCTTGCCGCCCTTCAATTCGGCCAATAACTCCTCGGCTGCCGACTGGCCTTGCTCTCTCGCCTTTTTCTCCTTCAATTCTTTCTCGACCTTGTCCCTCACCTCCTCCAGTTCGGGCAGGCGCGGCTGCCGCTTTTCGACGAGCTGAAAAATGTAGAAATCCTTGGACATCTCGATAACCGGGGAAATCTCCCCCGCCTTTAGGGAAAACACAATAGATGTCATCTCATCGGTTGAGGGAATTTCGTTTATCTTTTCACCCCGGCTGAAAAAACCCGTTTCCTTTACCGAAACATGGTGCTCCTCGGCAACTACCTTCATTTCGCCGCCTTTGTAAAGGGTATAGAGGGCCTCCTCCACATTTCTCTCGGCCAGATCCCGCGCTTTCTGATCCCTCAATGTGGACTCAATGGACGTGCGCACCTCATCCAGGCCTCGCGTCCTCTCCTCACGAACATCCTCGACCTTGATGATATGGAATCCAAACCGGGTCCTAACAAGGGGACTGATTTCTCCCGGAGCTGAGGAGAAAGCCGCATCCTCGAATTCCCTAACCATTCTCCCTCGAGGGAAATAACCCAAATCCCCACCCTTCTTGGCCGTAGGGCCTTCGGAATATTTCTCGGCCAGCGAGGCAAAATCCTCCCCCTTTTTGGCCTTGGCCAGAACTTCCTCTGCCCTCTTACGCGCCTCCTCAATTTTCTCTGGGTCGGCATCGGGGGATACCCCGATGAGGATATGTCTGGCCTTCACCTCTTTTTGAACAACGAAGTCATCGATGTTCGTCTCGTAATAGGTCTCGATCTCCTCCTGGGATATGTCCACCTTATCCCTGAAATCCTTCGGATGAAACACCAAGTATTGCAGGTTCACTTTCTCAGGGATTCGAAAACTCTCGCGATGACTCGAGAAATACTCATCAACCTCGGTGGAGGTGGGCTTCGATTTCTCCAAAAAACTCTCAGTCCCTACCCTTATGAACTCGAGGTTTACCCTCTCATTCTCGATCACGTATGCCTCGCGGGCTTCCTCTTCAGAGACGACACCGGTATTTTCCAAGATTACATTCCTCACCTTGTCGATGAGGAGACGCTGTTCCTGCATCTGCTCGAAATCCCCCGGTTCCATCCGATTGAGCCTGAGCAGCCTCAGATACATCCCCTTATTGAATTTCCCATCGACTTGGAAGAGGGGGGAGGAATGAATGGTCTCCCTGAGCTCCTCGGGGCTGACCCGGAAGTTCATTCGAATCCCCTCCTGGTAGAGGAGGATGTTATTGATGAGCTCATTCAGGGCCTGCTGCTTTAACCCGAGGTTCCTGATCATCTCATGGGAAAGCTGGTTCTTGTATCTACTCCTGTATAACGCAAGCAGATTTTGGTACGATTGGTTAAAGTCCTTCACCGTGATAAACTGCCCATTTACCTTTGCCACCGTGCCTTCACGCCTTCCCCTGATACGCCCGAACCCGAAGTAGAGGGCGAAAACGACGATGATGAAAGAGAGGCCTACCTTAATGATCCACGAAGTCGCATGGGTTCGCATGTACTTGAGCATTGAACGTTTCCTCCCGTTGCCCAGGAATCAAGAAATTCCCCCTGTTCGCATTTATTTACTTGACCCCGGGTCTTTATCCGGTAATAATTATGTATTTGAATCTTAAGATACGAAACCACATCATAACTAGGATGTCAACAGAGGCAAGCCCGAATTAAGCGGGGGGCGCTATGGTACTGGACAGCTTGTGGGGAGTGTTTTCCAACGATCTCGCCATCGATTTGGGGACGGCTAACACCCTTGTCTACCTCAAGGGAAGGGGAATCGTATCCTCCGAACCATCGGTCGTCGCCGTACAAAAGGATAACAAAGGCGAACTGAAAGTTCTCGCCGTGGGGAAAATGGCAAAGGATATGCTCGGAAGGACCCCCGGGACTATTTTTGCCATCCGCCCGATGAAAGACGGCGTAATTGCCGATTTCGAGATCACCGAGGAGATGCTGAGGTACTTCATCACCAAGGTCCATAATCGAAAAACCCTCGTTCGGCCGAGAGTTATCGTCTGCATCCCCTCCGGGATCACCCCCGTCGAGAGAAGGGCCGTGAGGGAATCGGCGGAGTCAGCCGGGGCACGGGAGATCTACCTCATTGAAGAGCCGATGGCCGCCGCCATTGGTGCTGGGCTTCCCATAACCGACGCATCGGGAAATATGATTGTCGATATCGGTGGAGGCACAACGGAAGTAGCCGTTATTTCGCTTTCGGGGATCGTCATTAGTCAATCCATCCGCGTAGCCGGCGACAAGATGGATGATGCCATCCTCCAATTCGTTAAGAGAAAATACAACCTCTTAATCGGCGAAAGGTCGGCGGAGCTCATCAAAATGGATGTCGGCACCGCGTACCCAGAGGAAAACCCGAAGACGATGGAGGTAAAGGGAAGGGATTTGGTAAGTGGCATTCCAAAAACGTTGGAGATCAATGGCGAAGAAATTCGGGAGGCCTTATCCGAGCCCATAAATACCATCGTGGAGACCGTGAGGATTAGCCTTGAGGGCACCCCGCCGGAGCTGGCAGCGGACATCGTGGATAAGGGGATCGTGCTGGTGGGAGGTGGTGCTCTTTTGAGGAATCTCGATGTTCTGTTGCGGGAGATAACGGGCCTTCCTATCACCATTGTCGATGATCCGCTTTCAGCTGTGGTTTTGGGTGCGGGGAAGGTACTGGATGATCTCGACTTGCTCAAATTGACCACAGTCCACTTTTAGCCCCATTTTTCGCGCCCATGGTGGAAAAGGAACTATCTATATTCAAGAGATACCGTATTCCGTTTTTTGCCGTCATCTTCCTCACTACCGCCCTGCTCAGCATCTCCTCCAGAATCAACAACGTAGAAAGGTTTGCATTTATCGATTGGCTCTTCCTGGAAATTACGTTCCCCTTCCAAAAGGCGGTTACGTTCTCGACCGAGGCGCTCGGCGACCTCATCGATTCCTACGTCCTTCTGGTCAACCTGAAGAGGGAAAATGTAGCCCTTAAGAGAACGGTGGCCAAACTTCGGGAGGAAAATAACCTCCTCAGGGAAAAAGCCATCGCCAGCGAAAGAATGCAGAATCTCCTCCGGTTCAGCAAGAAGATCACCAGGCCTATGCTACCCGTCCAAATCATTGGAATCGACCCCTCGAGTTGGTTCAGGACGATCGTCATCGACAAGGGAACCAAACATGGGGTCAAACGGGGAATGCCCGTTGTTTCCCCACAGGGGATTGTGGGACATGTCCTGCAAGCATCGCATCACTGCGCAAAGGTCCTCCTCATCACTGACTTTAATAGTTCAGTAGATGCGATTATTCAGAGAAGTAGAGCCAGGGGGCTCGTCGAGGGAAATGGGGAAACCCTCTGCCGTCTTAAGCATGCACCGCGGACACACGATATTCGACTGGGGGACAGGGTCGTAACGTCTGGGCTGGGCGGTCGGTACCC
>CAYFXP010000023.1:0-3426 GCA_964346935.1 uncultured Syntrophobacterales bacterium | reverse complement strand
GCCGTTCCTTCCATTTTTTCGGATCCGAATGGCGGGGATCAACGCAAAACTCAACCCTTTTCATTCCGAATGATACAATCTTCCTGAGAGCTTCTCGTAAGGCATAACGTGTAAAGGGCAATGTTGAACATGCTATTTTCATTTATTAGAAGAATCCACCCTCATGCTTCTGGGGTAGCCAATGGGAGCTCGTCCAATTCCTTTTGGGTCAAAATATTCCCCAGGCTCAAGAATTTTTTCCTCCAAAAAGTACCTCCGAGCTCCTTCGTGGATGGGGATCGTGATTCCCCTCAGCGCATTTTCCAGGGAATATTCCCTGCCCGCTGGATGGTCCTCGGCGATTTCATTTGTGTGCTCCAGTATAGATTTGACAATTGAATAGATTGCTTCCTCCGCCACATCCTTATGGGTTACGAGAATACAAGGCACGCCTATTGTCGGCATATTGGTCTTCAGATGCGGGTAAGTTCCTGATGCAATCTCCGAGAAAGTCCAGTATGGATGGGATTCGATAATTCCCCTTAGGATTTCTCTATCGATTGGCAGAAATGAAATTGCAATATGCTCGGAAAGCTCAACTAAGGCAGAGCTTGGGCCTCCCGAAAGATAGAAAACTGCATCTATTTTACCCTCTTTCAAAGCATCGATGGCATTGGAGAATGAAAGATATTGGGGCTTAAAGTCCCGTTCGGAGAAGCGGTAACGATCCAAGATTAAATGGGATACCCATATGCTCGCTCCACCAGGTGCTCCAAGAGCGAGCTTCTTTCCCTTAAGATCCCTGATCGATGAGAATCGGTTTTTCTTAAGGGTGAAAATCTGCATATCCAAATGGTGAGCTCCACAAACTGCTCGAATATTGTCGTAGCGTCGCGAGAATTCCCTTGTTCCATTAAAAGCATGCAAAGCTACGTCGGATTGGGTAATACCCAACACAATTCTTTTTTCTCCGGCCAGAATGACGTTTTCGACTCCCCCTCCCGTAGGTTCTGTTTTGGACTTAATCCAGCTGTAGCGGTTGATTACCTTCGATAGGGCCCTTCCAACGGAAAAGAATGTCCCCCCAATACTTCCGGTCCCCAGGGTATCGCAATAGATGATCAGATCTGTAATTCTCTGGGATCTAACATCCTCGATATGTTCCGTCATGAGGCTGTGAGCTTTCTGCAAGTCCCTTTCCCTGATGGCTCGTAAAACCTTTTTATGAAAGCCGTATGCTCTTTCAATCGCCCCGGGTATTCGGTGGGTTAGATTTTCCTGAAAATAAAGGAGCTCATTGATGACGCTGAGAATTTCCAATAGGACCTTGTTCTTCCCGGCTTTTGCAATCCGATTGTGGAATTCAACATCCTTACGGAGGAAAGATTCAATATCCCCAGCACCAAGAGCCCTTTTCATATCAGAAACCAGATGCTGAAGGTCATTGATATCCGCTTCATCTCCCTTAGCAATCGCTTGCGCTACTGTTGCCTCTTCGATACATTTTCTTGCTTCAAAAAGGTCAGATAGCGTACTCCCGGTCGTGACCAGGCGAGGGGATAATATTTTAAGGTAGTGGGAAATTTGGGGTAAGGCCACGATTGTCCCAAGCCCGTGTTTAATCTCCACCACACCCATGGCCGAGAGCTTCTGGAGGCCCTCTCGCAAAGAGGCCTTGCTGACTCCTAATTGCTGGGCCAGTTCCTCATGGGAGGGCAATTTATCTCCCTCCTTAAGGTTCGATTCAAGGATCTTGCGCTGGAGGACCTCCGCAATTTCATCGGCGACGTTTCTTCTCTTGATTTGCATCATTAATTAAGACGTTTAGTCATCTGACGTCTAATGTCTGCCCCATCCTAGAAAATATTCACGATAAAGTCAAGTTTTTTCTACTCGCTCTTCTTTCACTTTCTCATACCGTGCGATTCGGGGATTCTGGTACCGATGTCTATGATGCTAAGAGGGGGGAATTCCTAAAATTGGAGTTCTCAGCACATTGGCAAAGCGGATACTGGATGATATCGGGAGATTGGCGGATCCTCTAGTTATCCGGTAATTGGGGAAATACCCAATGCACCATCTCGTTCACGCAACACATCTATAATTGCTATCCGTCCTTCTCGGGCTTGAAACCGATGCTGTCAAACGGATTAACAACACTGGTTGTAATGTTCCGCAAATGAGAACTAATCCGCTTAAGCCAGCGAAAGTATAAGGCTAAAGAGACAGCCTCACCGCTGGTAATGTTTTTATCCTCTTCTCTCACCAACCGATACAGACAGTCATCGCAAACACGACTCACCCATTCATATTCTCGCAGAAGCTCCTCAGCCGCCTTTGCATCCGCTGCCTTGAAACATTCTTTGGTGCGGATAAAGCTGTCCTCAACCGCTCCTTCAACCCGCTGGAGATCCGTGTCAAACTTTCCCCCGTGTAATTTTTTGGGGTGATTGAGAGCGAGTTCTACGATATTCTTCGTATAGTCACCAATCCTCTCGATATCGATGATGATGCTTACTAAAACCAGGCCTGAGGGCAGTTTCCCCACCCCACTTACCACCAAATGACTAACCACATCCCGCCGAACTTCCCGCTCATAGCGGTTCACATCAGCATCCCTGTCATAAATATCAATATCCACCTGAGTGCCATCGGTATACCGAAGTGACGTTTTGGCTATCAAGAACATATCGTGGGTGATATCCAACATTTCGTAGGAACGGCGGTAAGCACGATCCATCAAGCTATCTTTCTGGAAAATAGACAACCATTCCTTGAACATTGTTTTGCTCCTTTATCTTAGGAAGTAAATGCCCAATAACGGAATAATAAGAAACGCTACGATGATGTACCCTATCGGAATGATTTTGCTTCGAATAGAATATTGAGAAAATGTGCGGGCTAAAAAAATGGGAACGCGCTTGAGAGGCCACCAGATCACCATTCCAGAGATATTGAAGACCAGATGAGAAAACGCCACCACAATCGCGGCCAGATTCCCGGTTACAAGGGCAGCCAGGATGGCAGTAACGGTAGTACCAATATTCGCTCCAACCGTATAGGGAAAAATTTGCTCCAGCGCGAGAATCCCTGCACCAGCCATCGGAACCATCAAGGATGTGGTTATTGAACTGCTCTGCACTATCACCGTTAACATCAAGCCGATGAGAAAAGCCCTTAGTGCGGTTTTAAATAAGATCGTGTCGAACCACATTTCCACTTTCTCTACCACAAGGGCTATTAGCGCACCGACCATTCCTTTCAAAGAGAAGAGAAGCAGCAAGAGCGACGCACTGAAGAGAATCCATGGATGAATTCCCGTATACTTTATTAAGAACTTAACCAGTGGAGAGGTTAACGCCTTTACAGGACTGAGAAAAGTGAGCCCGCCGATATGTTGAAATGCCTCTCCCAGAAAGGTGGCAGTTTTCCCCAAGAAGTCAGTCG
>CAYFXP010000022.1:0-8789 GCA_964346935.1 uncultured Syntrophobacterales bacterium | reverse complement strand
CATCGTTCGCCTGGAGGGCACCAACGTGGAGGAGGGGATGAGGCTACTCGAGGAGACCCGTCTAGATTTGACCGTGGCAGGAGGCTTGAAGGACGCGGCAGGGAAGGTGGTGGAGGCACTGAAAAGGATCTCAGCGTGACAGGTTGTTGCCCGGGTTCCCCGAAGCCAAGAAGTATGCAGTGTTGCGGCCAAAAGAGAAAAGGTCCAGGTTAAGGTTGAGGCTGAGAAGATATAGTAAGCAGTAGGGAGTAAGCAGTGTGAGGATGTGGTTCACCCAGGCGGTGAGGTTAAGGAGAAGGTCAAGGCGGGAGGCTTGAGGCAAAAAAAGTCAAAGCTCAAATTTCAAATGCCAAAAAATCAATAACGAGTGACGAATCACGAATAACGGACACGAGCCTATGGGCGACACGTCATTGATAGGGGGAATCGATGAGCATTCTCATTGATGGAAATACCAAGGTTGTCATTCAAGGGATTACGGGAAGAGAGGGCATGTTCCACATGAGGCAGATGGTCGAATACGGGACGAAGGTGGTCAGCGGGGTGACCCCTGGCAAGGGGGGTCAGCAGGTAGATGGAATTCCCGTTTTCAACACGGTGAGGGATGCAGTCAGTGCAACAGGGTCTAATGTTTCGGCCATTTTCGTTCCCCCGGCATTTGCTGCCGATGCGATCATGGAGGCCGCCGAGGGTGGGGTGTCATTGATCATCTGTTTTACCGAGGGGATACCAACCTTGGATATGATCTCGGTCTACCACTATTTGAGGAAGCGAGGGGTTCACCTCATCGGTCCCAATACCCCCGGCATCATCTCCCCAGGGAAATGCAAGGTGGGGCTGATGGCTGGCTACATTCATAAGGAGGGCAGCGTCGGGGTCATCTCTCGCAGCGGTACGTTGACCTACGAAACGGTATATCAGTTGACGAGGCGTGGAATAGGCCAATCCACGTGTGTGGGCATTGGGGGCGATCAAATCATCGGCCTTTCCTTCGTCGACTTGTTGGAGCTGTTTGAGGGCGATTCCGATACGGAGGCCGTGATCCTTATCGGTGAGATCGGGGGGACGGCGGAGGAGGAGGCCGCTGAGTATATTCGGGGACATGTGACAAAGGCTGTCTTTGCTTTCATTGCGGGAAGGACGGCTCCTCCTGGCAGAAGGATGGGCCATGCGGGAGCGATCATTTCGGGGGGGAGGGGGACGGCCGTTGAGAAAATACGGTCGTTAGAGGAGGTGGGAGTCAGAGTGGTCAAGAACCCTGGCGATATAGGGGAGGAGGTAGCGAAGGTATTGGAAGGAGAGAGAGGGTAGAGGGAGGCTGGGATGATGGGGTTCTTGGTGACCGGGGGTGCTGGGTTTATAGGGTCTCATTTAGTGCAATACCTTCAGAAGCGGGGGGAAAAGGTTAGGATCTTGGACAACTTCTCCACGGGGAAGATGGAGAACATTGAACCCTTTGCGGAGCACATCGATTTGATCAACGGGGATGTTCGTGATCGAAAAGCCTGCGAGGAGGCGGTCAAGGGAGTTGATTTCGTCTTGCACCAGGCCGCCGTCTGCTCTGTTCCCAGGTCCATAGAGGATCCCGTGGCCACAAACGAGACCAATGTAGATGGGACATTGAACCTCCTCATAGCGGCAAAGGAGGCTCGGGTAAAGAGGTTTATCTGTGCGAGTTCCTCGTCGGTTTATGGTGAGAGCGAAGTATTACCGAAAGTTGAAACGATGAATACCGCCCCCAGCTCTCCATACGGTGTGACAAAACATGTCCAAGAGAACTACTGTAAGGTCTTTTTTACCATCTATGGCTTGGAGACGGTTTGCCTTCGCTACTTCAACGTCTATGGGCCAAAACAAGATCCTTATTCGCCCTATGCAGCGGTTATCCCTTCCTTTATCAGGAGCTTATTGCGGGATGAATCCCCTACAATATACGGTGATGGAGAGCAGACCAGGGACTTCACATATGTGTTGGATTGTATTCAGGCCAACTGGAAGGCCTGCCATGCCAAAGGAATTGCAGAGGGCGTATTCAATATCGCGACGGGGAAAATGATCGCGATAAACCAATTATACCGAGAGCTCGTGAACTTGCTGGGCAAAGAGATGCGTCCAATCTATGCCAGTCCGAGACAAGGTGACGTTAGACATTCGTTGGCCGATATCAAGCTGGCCAGGGAGAAGATGGGATATTCCCCCCGCTTCGACATTGGGGAGGGGTTAAAGAGATGTCTCCCATGGTATCGCAAGAACTTTTTGGACGAGAGGAGTGAATGAGATGCAAGGCGATTTAAGGGAAAGAATTGCGGAGTTAACCGGAAGGGTCGACGAACTTAGGGGTTATCTTTGACGTGGATGCGAAGGTAAAACGAATTGAAGAGATCGATAAGCAGATCGCTGATTCAGCATTTTGGGAAGGAACCGGGGATAGCCATGTTGTGCTAAAGGAAAGGACAACCCTTTCAGATGTTGTGAATCAATGGCAAGGGATAAAGAAGGATTTGGAGGACGGGGAGATATTGCTCCAACTGGCTGAAGAAGAGGAGGATGAAAGGGAAATCCAGGCGGTCCGGAAGAAACTGGATCAGATTGAAAAGCAGATCCGGGATGTCGAATTGAGGGAGATGTTGGGGGAAAAACATGATTCCGATAACGCAATTGTGACCATCAATGCCGGGGCAGGAGGTACCGAAGCCCAGGATTGGGCTGAAATGCTCCTGAGGATGTATCTGAGGTGGGCTGAGAAGAGGGGTTACAAAAGCGACATCATCGATATCCTGGCGGGAGAAGAGGCCGGGATAAAAAATGTGACGCTTACAATAAGCGGGGATTACGCCTATGGATACTTAAAGGCTGAGATAGGAATCCATCGTCTCGTCAGGATATCCCCCTTTGATACCGGCAAGAGGCGGCATACTTCTTTCGCCTCTGTTTTCGTCTATCCTGAGATTTCAGAGGAAATTGTCGTGGAGATCGACGAGGCGGACCTTCGAACTGATACCTTTAGATCGAGCGGAGCCGGCGGGCAGCATGTCAATAAGACGGATTCGGCCGTAAGGATCACTCATATTCCCACCGGTATTGTTGTGCAGTGCCAAAATGAGAGATCGCAGCATAAGAATAAGGCCATGGCGATGAAAGTACTGCGATCGAGGTTATATGAGAGGGAGCTCCAGCAAAAGGCCCAAAAGATGAAGGAAGTGCATGAAACCAAGAAGGAGATTGCCTGGGGGAGTCAAATTCGATCCTATATTATGCAGCCCTATACGATGGTAAAGGACCACAGGACAGGCCTTACGGCAGGGGACGTGGAAAAGGTGTTGAATGGCGATCTCGACCAATTTATCGAGGCCTGCCTTTGGAATTATTTGGGATGGGAAGAAGAAAAGGGTTGACATTTCTTAAAACGGATTTAAAATCATAAATATAAGATAATAAAATCATTAGAAAATAGCGATAATGGAAGAATGCTTTAGGCGATTGGAAGAACGAGTGAGGGAAGTTCTTCAAGGGTATAACCGCTTAAGGCAGGAGAAAGATATATTAGCCGATAAGCTGCGGCTCAAGGATAAAAGCATTGATGAACTGAACCAAAAGCTCAAAGTCCTCGATGAAAGAAAGAATTCGGTCAAGGGAAGGATTGAACGGCTCATTCAGCGCATCGAGGGTCTAGGTTTTTAGCATGTGAAGGGTATGGAGTGGAGAGATTAGTAGAAGTCAATATCTTCGGACATGATTATACCGTTAAGACCGATGCCGACACGGAGCATATCCAGAAGATAGCGAGTTATGTAGATGAAAAGATGGGCGAAATTGTCCGGAATACGAAGACGGTTTCGACTTTGAATGTTGCCATATTAGCTGCTCTCAATATTGCGGACGAATTTTTCAAGGAGATGCAGAAGAGGGGAGAGCTTATAGAAGAGGTTGAACATCGATCTGAGGAAATTGTCAAGGCCATCGATAATCAGCTAAAATAGTACTGTGTTGATGGAATATTCCGAATGATAAATTCCCCTGCTGTGCTCGTGATGGTCAGAAGATGTTGAGCCAACAACATAAGAAAGGGAGCCTTCTCTTATTGTGGTGAGCAAGCCCTTTACCGAAGGGAAGCCTAAAGCAATAACAAGGTGCCCACCTGATGAGAATCGGGATCAAATGGAATGGCCACACGGCACAATGCGGGGGAATTAAGCTCTCTTATAGAACTTTATGAGTTAAAAGGATCAATAGTGATTTTCCGTATGATGGTGTGGGTAAATCTGGGGTGAGTTCGATAGGGGGATCCGAAGGGATGCCTTAGATCTATGGTTAGGAGTTTCGAAAGGGTTATGGTCCGGGTTACGGGTAGGATATCCTCCGGTTCAAAAATCTTAAACCTCCTTGAGGTGTTAGCCATTTGAGAATGGCTGCATAATGGGTTTTCCCCTATTCATGGAAAACCTGAGAGAAGATGAGAGATTTTGTTAGGAACCCAATCAGCGAGATAAACAAGCTATATCCCTTTTGGATTAACCCACTGAAAGGATAGAGTTTAACCACTTTCCTCGTTCCCCTCGGCTTACCTCCTCATCCCACCATCATACCTTCTCGATGAGGTGCACTATCTAACCATTGGTAAGGGAGGAGGTGTGTTTTCTTGAATATATCTCTCAATATCCTTATTGTGATTTCTTCTATCTCAGCTTTTGTGGGCCTCCTCATCGGTTTTCTCGGCAGGAAGAAATTTGCCGAGTCGAAGCTGAAGGCAGTGGAGGCCACGGCTCAGAAGATTGTTGAAGAAGCGGAGAAGAAAGCGGAGATCTTGGGAAAGGAGGCTCTACTTCAGGCCAAGGACAAACTCTACCAGGCCAAAGCCGAATTTGAAAAGGAGACCGTGGAAAGGCGCCAAGATCTTCAGGCCATGGAAAAGAGGTTGCATCAAAAAGAGGCCAACCTGGACAAGAAGGTGGAGTTGATCGACTTTAAGGAAGTGGAGATATCTCGGAGGGAAAAAGAGGTTTCTGAGAAGGAGAAATCGGTTGCCGAAGGACAAAAGAAGTATGACGAGTTGATTGAGAAACAACGCATCAAATTGGAAAGCATCGCCAAGATCTCATCGGAAGAGGCGAAACGAATGCTCATAGAGTCCATGGAGGTCGAGGCGAAGCACGAGGCGGCAAGACGGATAAAGGCGATCGAGGAAGAAACCAGGGAGGTTGCTGATAAGAAGGCCAAGGAGATTATAAGCCTGGCTATCCAAAGATATGCGGGCGATTATGTGGCGGAAAAGACCGTCTCCGTTGTAAATCTCCCCAACGAAGAGATGAAGGGGAGAATCATTGGGAGGGAGGGAAGGAATATTAGGGCCCTCGAGGCGGCAACGGGTATTGACCTGATCATCGATGATACCCCAGAGGCGGTCATCCTCTCGGGTTTCGATCCCATCCGCAAGGAAATAGCCAGAATTGCCCTTGAGCGACTTGTTAGCGATGGACGAATTCATCCCGCTCGCATCGAAGAGATTGTTCAGAAAGTCGAAGGGGAGATGGGCACGACTATCCGCGAAGCTGGGGAACAGGCGACATTCGATGTCGGAGTTCACGGAATTCATCCTGAATTGATAAAGCTCATCGGAAGGTTGAAATTCAGGACAAGCTTTGCTCAGAACGTTTACCAACACTCAGTCGAGGTCGCTTTTTTGGCGGGAATAATGGCTTCGGAACTTGGGATCGATATGAAACAGGCGAAAAGGGCTGGATTACTGCACGATATTGGGAAGGCCCTCGATCACGAAGTCGAGGGTTCCCATGCCCAAATTGGCGCGGATATGGCTAAGAAATACGGGGAATCCTCCGTTGTAGTGAAAGCCATAGCATCTCACCATGACGAGGAGCCGATGGAGACGCTCTTGGATATTCTGATTCAAGCGGCCGATGCCTTATCCGGTGCAAGGCCTGGAGCCAGGCGTGAGATGTTGGAGACCTACGTGAAGCGGCTGGAGGATCTCGAGAGGATCGCTAATTCCTTTCCGGGGGTTGATAAGTCTTATGCGATCCAGGCCGGCAGGGAAATTCGCGTCATCGTACAAAATGAGAAGATCTCGGATGAAGAGTCGCTCATTATCTGTAAGGATATTGCCAAGAAAATCGAGGAAGAACTAACGTACCCCGGTCAAATAAAGGTTATAGTCATTCGAGAAAGCAGGGCTGTAGAATATGCCCGGTAATTGCCTTATGGCTTAATCCCATAGAGGGTTTGAGGTGAGAATTTTGTTCATCGGTGATATTGTCGGGAAGGCCGGCAGGAAGGCCCTTTTAACCCTATTGGAAGGCCTGATCGAAACGGAGCGTATTGACTTTACCATCGCCAATGGCGAAAACGCGGCTGGAGGCATTGGTATTACCCCGGTAATTTCGATGGAAATCCTGGAAAAGGGGGTGGATGCCATTACGTCGGGCAACCACATATGGGCCAAAAAGGAGATTATGCAATTCTTGGATGTGGAGCAGAGGATCTTGAGGCCCGCGAACTATCCCGATGGTGCACCTGGAAACGGGAGTGGGGTTTTCAGAACACGAAAAGGGGAGAAGATCGGGGTATTGAATTTAGAGGGAAGGGTGTTTATGAAGAGTTTGGATTGCCCCTTCACTACAGCGGAGAAGGAGCTCGTGGAGCTCAAAAAGGAGGCCGATTGCACGATCGTTGATTTTCATGCCGAGGCAACATCTGAAAAGATGGCACTGGGTTGGTTTTTGGACGGGAAAGCGAGCGCTGTTTTAGGCACCCATACCCACGTTCAGACTTCGGACGAGCGAATTCTCCCAGGTGGAACTGCGTATATTACGGATGTGGGAATGACGGGTCCCATAGGCTCCGTGATAGGCATAAAGCGTAAAGTTGCGATAGAGAGATTTCTAACCCAAATGCCGAGAAAGTTCGATGTCGCATCGAGGGAGATTGAGCTACAGGGGGTTATCCTTGAGATTAGCCCACGCAACGGGAGGAGCGAATCAATTCGAAGGCTCAAGGTGCCATTGGATGAGGGGAGGATTGGGCTTTGAAGAATGTTTTGGACGTGTTGGCTGACCGAGGTTTCATCGAACAGCTAACCGACGAGAAGGGCATCAGGAAATCCTTGCTGCGGCCCGCAACCTGCTACATCGGATTTGATCCAACGGCTCCCAGCCTCCATGTGGGGAGCCTTGTGCCGATTATGGCGCTAGCCCATATGCAGAGAAATGGCCACAGGCCCATTGCGCTGGCGGGAGGTGGCACGGGCTTAGTGGGAGACCCGAGCGGTAAGATGGAGATGAGGAAAGTCTTGACTCGGGAGGAAATCGAGAAGAACCTCCGTGCCATGGAAAGACAGTTTTCCCAGTTCCTGGATTTTTCCAAGGGTGGGGCGCTGCTCCTAAACAATGCGGATTGGTTAACGAAGCTCAACTATATTGAATTCCTCCGAGATTTCGGGGTTCACTTCAGCGTTAATCGAATGCTCAGCTATGAATCCATTAAATTGGGTTTAGAAAGGGGACTCTCATTTATCGAATTCAATTATCAGCCCTTGCAGGCCTATGACTTCTGGCATCTCTTCAAGCACTATGATTGCGTGCTCCAAATGGGGGGAAGCGATCAATGGGGCAATATTGTGGCCGGAATCGATTTAATTCGGCGCCTTGAGGGCAAAGCAGCCTTCGGCATTACCTTCCCCCTTATTGAAACGGCAGATGGGAAGAAGATGGGGAAGACCGAACAGGGGACCATTTGGCTCGATGCTTCGGCGACTTCCCCTTATCAATATTTCCAATATTGGGTCAACACCGATGACCGTGATGTAGAGCGATTTCTCTTGTTATTTTCCTTTCTGCCCTTGGAAGAGATACGGAGCGTTCGATCTTTGAAGGACGCCGATCTCAATATGGCCAAGCAAGTTTTGGCCTTTGAAGCAACAAGGATAAATCACGGCATGGAAGAAACCCTGGGCGCTTGGAAGTCGTCCGTGGCATTGTTCGGGCGAGTGAATATTCCTTCCCATCTGTTTCCGTCGAGCAACATTCCTCGGGGGGAATCAGCCGCGGTGACGGAAGTGATACCGACGACGATTATAGACAGGAAAAGGTTGGAGAAGGGGGTTGCCGCCTTTGAGATTTTCAAGGAGACGGGGCTCTGCCGGTCTGGTGCCGAGGCAAGACGGTTAATCCAACAAGGGGGAGCGTATATAGGCGGAAAGAGCGTAGAACGCTTCGACGAACCGTTGAAGATGGAGTATTTTGATAAAGGGGAGATAATTCTCAGAGCTGGAAAGAAGAGATTCCATCGGGTAAGGATCCAGTAGGAACGGAAATGGGCGAGGGCGGAGCTTTAGGGATAAGAAAGGAGTATTGAAAAGAGCCAGAAAAAAATGTATAGAAGGTATAGGAGCCGCCAAAACTTAAATCAGCAGGCTATGGAATATTCTTTTTGGGGAAAATTCCCCTTGACAAAGGGGAGATAATTTATATAATTAATAATGCGTTAATATCGCTCTTTGAAAACTGAATACGGAAACTGCCGATTTGTGGGGCCCGGTTTAATTGGAGAGTTTGATCCTGGCTCAGAACGAACGCTGGGGGCGTGCCTAACACATGCAAGTCGAACGAGAAATTCCGATTCGTCGGAAGAGTAAAGTGGCGAACGGGTGAGTAACGCGTGGGTAATCTGCCCTCGAATTTGGGATAACCCCGCGAAAGCGGGGCTAATACCGAATAAAACTGGTTTTGCCACGGCGAAATCAGTAAAAGATGGCCTCTACATGTAAGCTGTCGTTT
>CAYFXP010000021.1:0-2499 GCA_964346935.1 uncultured Syntrophobacterales bacterium | reverse complement strand
CATGACAAATAGGAAAATCCAAATGCCAAAGCTCAAAGTTCAAATGGAGCAATCTCCGGGAGGACGGAAAAACGAGCTCTGAGCGCGAATGATATTTTTTCGATAAACCATTCCCAGGCCACGAGCGAGAAAAACCCAGTTCTGGGTTAAAGGAGGCCCAAACGCTTGAATCGTCGAAAAAATATGTTTGAGTGGCGAAGAGCGAGTTTTTTCGAGACCTCGTAACGTTTCATGGACACGAGCACGAACACGGAGCACGAACCCCGGAGGACATATGAGTGAACCGATTCGAATAGAAACTCCGTTAAGCGATGAGGATGTAGAGAGATTGAAGGCCGGAGACCGAGTGCTTATTAGCGGTGTCATATATACGGGAAGGGATGCAGCCCATAAACGATTGGTTGACCTCATAGAGAGGGGGGAAGAGCTCCCCCTTGACATCCGGGGTCAGATTATCTACTACGTTGGCCCAACTCCCCCCAGGCCCGGCAAACCCATAGGTTCGGCAGGTCCCACCTCGAGCTATCGCATGGATTCTTACTCCCCCAAGTTGATGGCGAAGGGGTTGAAGGGGATGATCGGTAAGGGCATGCGTTCCAAGGAAGTTATCGACGCCATGAAGAAATATAAGACCGTCTATATGGCTGCTGTTGGTGGTGCTGCGGCCTTGATCGCAAGACGAATCAAGAAATCGGAGATCATCGCTTACGAGGATCTGGGTACCGAGGCGATCAGAAGGCTGGAGGTTGAGGATTTTCCCGTTATCGTGGTGAACGATACATGGGGAAACGACCTCTACGTGGAGGGCGTAAGGCGGTTTGAAAGATCGTAGACGGCGCCCAAGCTTGTTGGGCTTCTTGGGCAATTGGTATAATTTTATTGGGCCCTTCAGGAAAGCCCTATAAGATGAAAACGGTATTATTGGAGGGAAGGTGGCATCCAATCCTGAAGCGGTGGAGAGAAGAGGAACGATATGAAGATTGAAGTTTCTCGCGGAAAAGTTCACAACGAGTTTGCCCAGAAGGTGGAGGAGATCAGCGGGCAAAACCTTTTTGCCTGCTATCAGTGTGGGAATTGTACTGCCGGTTGCCCCGTCTCCTTTGCCATGGATTTGGGCCCCCACCAGGTTATCCGCTTCAGCCTTCTCGGCCTGGAGGAAGAAGTGCTGGAATCCAATACGTTCTGGATTTGTGCCTCCTGCCTCCAATGTACCTCCCGGTGCCCCAAGGGTTTGGATATCGCGAGGATCATGGAAGCGATAAGGCTCGTCATCCTGAGGAAGAAGGAGCGCCTCGATCGTCTTGAAGTGAGGGAACTATCCGAGGAATTTCTGGAGCGAGTGCCCCAGATCGCGCTCATCAGCGGGTTCAGGAAGTTCAGTTCTTAATGGATGAGCTCCGTAACTCATGAGGTGGTTGCCATATGGAATACCTCTATTTTCCGGGCTGCACCCTGTATACCAAAGCTAAGAACCTGGACGAAGCGGGGAGGGAGTGTGCTAAGGCCCTCGGGTTTGAACTGAGGGAACTCCCTGACTGGACGTGTTGCGGTGCCACATTTCCCCTGGCTAAGGACAATATTATGGCGCTGGCGCCCCCCGCTCGGATCTTGGCTCGGGCGAAAGAGGAAGGTGGTACACTGACAACCCTGTGCTCGGTCTGTTTCAACGTGATCAAACGGACCAATCGGCTCATCCATGAGGATTCTGAGAAGCGGGAGAAGATCAATACCTTCATCGAAATGGATTATCAGGGGGATGTTCAGTTCCTTCACTACTTGGAGATTCTCAAGCGCGATGTGGGATTCGAAACCCTCAAAGGGGCCGTAAAAAGGGATCTTCGGGGGTTGAAGGTGGCGCCTTTTTACGGGTGTATGCTCCTCCGTCCCTCTGAGGAGATGGAGTTCGATGATAAAGAGGCCCCCACGATCTTCGAGGAATTCTTGGAAGCCATCACCTGTGAACCGGTGGATTTTCCCTATAAGATCGAGTGCTGTGGTGCCTTCCAGTCCGTTGGAGCTCCTGAGGTGGCGACGGAATGTGCGTACTCCATTCTCGGCTCGGCACTGAGGAACGGGGCCGAGGCAGTAACTACTACGTGTCCGCTCTGTCAGTTCAATATCGATAGCATGCAGAAGGAGGTGCGCGAAAGGCATAATGATTTTCCCGGGGTACCGATTATCTATTTCACCCAACTCTTGGGGCTGGCCTTGGGATTGCCAGTGGAGAAATTGGATTTCGATCGAAATGACGTTGATCCCAGCCCCCTCCTGAGGGAGAAGGGGTTGGTATGAGGATAGGATGGGTAAGGTAGCCATAGTCCTCTGTCCATGTGAGCTCGAAGGGGCGACTCTTTTCGATCCAGAGGTGCTCACGGAAAAGTTGAAGGGAAGGAAAGATGTGCTCCCGGTCGTGTACCGTTCGCCGGTCTGTTCGGAATCCGGGGTTGAAGCAATTCGGGCTTCTGTGGAGGAGAACAAGCTGGATCGGATAGTGGTTTC
>CAYFXP010000020.1:0-1925 GCA_964346935.1 uncultured Syntrophobacterales bacterium | reverse complement strand
CGAGCCGAGAAATCATCCCCAGCAGCGGTCGTTTCCGCAGGGAGCGATCAAGACCCATCTCCTGAATAAGGGATTCTTTGCAACGCCGTTTTCCAGCCATCTTTCGGGGGGAATAGTTGGCAGGGACGTGGGAGTCTTGGGCAGGGTTCCAGAGGCGATAGTCTGCCCCGTTGAGAATCCCGTAGAGGAAGGCTCGTCGGTGGTAAAGGATCCCCTCCATGCCCATGCCGTATTCAGCGGTCTGGATCTCTCGGGCGTAGGTGGGGCTCACCGTGGTGACAGCCTCGGAGTAAACGATGCCTGCCTTAAGGAGGCTGATCTTTCCCCAAAACTCCAAACCTTCCTGGTGAAAAAATTCCTCTCTGGGCAGCCCGGTCACCTGAAGCTTATCTGGAGGAAAAAGCCCCTGATACGCCAAATTGTGTATAGTAAAAACGGCCGGGGTATGTGCGAGGGTTGAGGCATCCTGATAAGGCCCTTTGAGCAAGGCGGGGATCAGCCCCGTCTGCCAGTCGTGGCAGTGAATCACATCAGGTTTGAAAGAGAGCACCTCAGTGGCTCTTAGAGCAGCATGGGCAAAAAAGGTGAAACGCTCTAGGTTATCGTAGTAATCCGCCATGGCATTGCCGTAAAGGTTGGACCGGTCGTACAGGTCCTCCCGTTCGATAAAATAGACCGGTATCCCGTCGTCGGTTTGAGTTTCCAGCACATTGGCCGTAAGCCTCTCCTTCCCAAGGGGGACCTCCAAATTCTTGGAGACCGGACGTATTTCAAAACTTGCTTCCTGGACAATGCGGTACAAGGGAAGGATCAGCCGCACATCCGCACCCAGTCGCTTCAAGGCTGCGGGGAGGGCACCGGCTACATCGGCCAGCCCGCCGGTCTTGGCAAAGGGAACCACCTCGGGTGAGAGAAATAGGATGTTCAACCCTTCGACCACGGTTCCTCCTTTCGATGCTTATTTCCTTGCGGCCTGTTGTGAACGGCCGGGGCTATCCTGGTCGTAACAGTTCCCCGCCCCCAGTGAACTGTTACCCTTGTTCCAGTTTGATATGTAAGGGCTTTCAAAGCGAGTTTTTTGTTTATAACACGAGCGCCAAACGCCGTTAGAAGTCTAAGGGTGTCTAACGGGGAGCAGGCTTCTTCGGCAAGATAAAATAGAAGGTCGCCCCCTTGTCCTTTTCAGACTCCACCCACACCTTTCCGCCGTGGCTGTTCACAATCCTGTCAACAATCGTGAGCCCTAAGCCCGTTCCTTCCTCATCTTGTATTTCTTTTAATCTGTGGAACATCTCAAATATTTTCCGGTGATGTTTCGGGTCAATCCCGATACCATTATCTCTTACATAAAACTTATGGGAGTCTCCCATATCTTCGTATCCGATCTCGATCTTAGGGTCCTTGGCACCCGCTGTAAACTTGATGGCATTTACCAGCAGGTTCTCGAAAACCTGATAAATCATTTATTCGTCACAGAAGATGGTGGGAAGGTTTTGTGTCACAACAAGCTCTATCCTGCTATCCTTCAGTCTGTCTCGAAGGTCTGCAGCTACTTTTTTTACTATCTTGAGGGAGGAAACATCCTCGAAAGTGGAGACCACCCGGCCGGTCCTTGACAAAGCAAGGAGATCAATGACCAATATCTCCATTCGATGGGCACTGGCCTTGACCTGCTCAACGTACCTTCGGCCTTTCTCCTCCAGCGTGTATTGATACTTATTGAGCAGCCGAGAAGATAATCCTTGGATCGCAATGATGGGGGTTTTTAGGTCATGGGAGACAACATGGACAAAATTCTTAAGCTCCTCGTTTATCTTTCGGAGTTCTTCCTCTGCCCGCTTTTGTTCGGTAATATCCACGATGTTACCTAATATGGCAGGCCTTCCCTCATAGTCTATGCGGGTGTTTCTCCTTACAACCCATAT
>CAYFXP010000019.1:0-10469 GCA_964346935.1 uncultured Syntrophobacterales bacterium | reverse complement strand
AATCAGGTCTTCATAGGTCTCCCGCTCCCGGATGAGGTAAAAACTATCCCCACTGGCAAGGACTTCGCATACCCTTGGGCGAGAGTTGTAATTGGAGGACATGGAAAATCCATAAGCGCCGGCGCTCATCACCGCTACCAGATCACCCGGCTTAAATTTTGGCATCCTCCTATTCTTCGCCACGAAATCCCCGGACTCACAGATGGGGCCCACCAGATCCGCTACTATCTCCTCCTCTTCCCCCTTGGTCACCGGCAGAATCCCCTGAAATGAACCATAGAGAGCGGGCCTGATGAGGTCATTCATGCCGGCGTCAATGATGACGAAGTTCTTCTCACCGGTCTCCTTCGTATAGAGGACCCGGCTGACCAAGATACCCGCGTTTCCTACGATGACTCTTCCCGGCTCGAAGATCAGCGTTGAATCCAAGTCCGAGACCTCCTCGACAATGGCCTCGGCATATTCCGTGGGGTGAGGAGGGACTTCATCCTTATAAGTTATCCCGAGCCCACCTCCCAGGTCCAGGTATTGGATTCCGATCCCCCTCTCGCCAAGGGTATGGACTAATTCCTTCAACCTTCTCAGCGCTTCCACGAAGGGTTGGAGCTCGATCAACTGAGATCCGATGTGACAATCCACTCCGACGATCTCAAGATGGGGTAACTCCTTGGCGAACGTATACTCCTTCAGAGCCAGGTTGAAATCGATCCCAAACTTGTTCTCCCTCAATCCCGTCGAGACGTAGGGATGGGTTTTCGGATCGATATCCGGATTGACCCGTATGGCAATGGGAGCCCTCCTGCCCATCCTTCCCGCTATCTCGTCGATGCGTGCCAATTCCTGGGATGATTCAACGTTGAACATCAAAATTCCCGAATTGAGGCCATATTCTATTTCCTCCTTCGTCTTTCCCACCCCGGAGAAGACAAGTTTCTTGGGGTCAACCCCCGCCTGTAACGCCCTGAACAGCTCTCCCCCCGAAACCACATCCAATCCTGCGCCTAGGTTTACGAATATCCTCAATAAGGCCACGTTGGCGTTGGCCTTCACCGAATAGCAAACCATATGCCTGACTCTCTCAAATGCGGAGTCGAAGGCGTTAAAATGCCGGACCAATGTCCTATAGCTGTAGAGATAGAATGGTGTTCCTACATGGTCGGCTATGCTCGCAATGGGAATCTCCTCACAATAGAGGTCCCCTTCCCTGTAGGTAAAATAGTGCATGACGCTCCCCCATTGAGCCTCGAATGGGCTGGGGCTATTGGATATGGATATGCCTTACCCTTACTATCTCCGAAAAAGCACTCTCGTTTTGGTGCCGCGAGCCATCGATGGCCGTGACACCGTAATCGTACTCCTCGCCCGTTCTAACGTCCCTATCTAAATAGAAGGTCTCCCTCACAATTTCATCGGTCAGCCTCTCAAACTTCGGCTCAAATACCCTCCTTCGGTAGACGCGATAACCCACGACATCCGATTCGGGATTCGCAATCCATGTTAACTCCATCCCCTCCGCCAAGGGAAAAGCCGCAAGACCAGTTGGACGAGAAGGGGCAATTAAGTCAACCGGCGCCACGATGATGGGAGTTGAACTATCTCCCTCGATGAGGGTCTCCCCTGCCTTTCTCACGCTTCTCACCACATACCGATACTCCACGTCATTTACCACCCCAGTATCCCGGTAATAGGTTTCCTTTATGGGTCTCGGGTTCAGGGGGCTGAGCGAAAAACCCTCTCCCTTTTCACTCCGATATATGTTGTATCCCCCGGCTTCCTTCGCCGCTACCCACTGCAATTTCACCACGCCATCACCCGCTACGCCTTGAAATTGCTTCGGCGGAGAAGGGGGAATATCCCACTGGAGCTCAACCCTATTGGACCCCTGGCTGAAATGGCCTCTTCGATTAAAGGCCCGTACCCTATAGAGATATTTCTTCCCAGCCCGTAACCCCCTATCGGCCCAGAAAACACGGTTGGCCTCGATCCAGTGGTTTACCCCCGGAGCTAAATCAACTTCGGCCACGGGCACCAATCTCTCCGGACAATCCTCGCACCCCTCTTCAGGAGACCCTCTAAGAACCTTGAAGCCGACCAAATCCACCAAATCCGACCCATCCGTATTCTCCCTGGGCAGCGACCACTGCAGGACCACGCGTCCCTCCCGGACCAAAGCCCCCAAATCCGTTATGGCCTTCGGAACGATGCGGTCGAAGGATACAGGGGGCCCCTTCTTCCCACACGCCCCCCACAGAAAGAAGAGGCAAAGGGAAAAAAAGAGAAGCGAAATTCTCCTCTTCGAATCTATGCTCCACAACGGCGGTGAGGGCATCTCCATTGGCCTCCGCTCAGCGCCTCCTCTCCCCAAAGATCGCAGTCCCGACCCGGATCATCGTGGCCCCCTCCTCAATGGCCGCCTCGAAATCCCCAGACATGCCCATGGAGAGTTCATCCATTCGGACCCCTTCAATGTGCTCCCTCCTGACCCGATCCCTGAGCTCCCGAAGACCGACAAAAGAAGGGCGTGCCCTTTCCGGATCATCGAAATAGGGAGGCATGGTCATCAAGCCCTCGATGGAAATATATTTCAGGCCGGCTATTTGCTGGACTAGTTCCATCACGCCCTCAGGGACAATCCCAAATTTTGCGGTCTCTCCCGACAGGCTCACCTCCACCAAGGCCCTCACCCTTCTCCCTTTCTGGGCGGCCCTCCGATCTATCTCCCGGGCCAAGGAAATTCCGTCGATGGAGTGAATATAATCGAAGAGGGTCACGGCGTATTTCGCCTTATTGCTCTGCAGGTGTCCGATCATATGCCATTGAATCCCGTGGCCAATCTCCTCGATCTTCCTCCGGGCTTCCTGCACGTAATTCTCGCCGAGGATCGTTACACCCGCCTCGATGGCTTCCCGAATCCGAGCAGGCTCAACGGTCTTCGAAACGGCGACCAGCTTAATCTCCTCCGGATCACGGCCTGCCCCCTTCGCCGCCTGATCCATTCGTTCCAAGACCCTCAAGAAGTTATCCCTTATCGATGACATCTCAACCAGACCTATGACGCCAAGGAATGGGTTACGATTCCCTCAAGAGATCTATGAACCCCATGCGCGCCAACATTTCCATGAGTTCACACAGGGGGAGGCCAACTACGTTGGTATAGGAGCCCTCGATCCGTTGAACCATGAAGGCTCCCTTTTCTTGAATGGCGTATCCTCCGGCCTTGTCAAAGGGCTCCCCCGTGCGGATATACCAGTTGATCTCCTCGGGATCGAGGCTCTTTATCCTCACAGAGGTTTCGACGGCTAGAGCCTCATCACTCCGCTTAGCCCCGTGGGAAACGGACACTCCCGTTACAACCAGATGATCCCTTCCGCTCAACGCCGCGAGCATCTGGCGTGCCTCTCGCTCTGTTTGTGGCTTTCCCAATATCATTCCATCGATGGAAACGACGGTATCCGCCCCAATTACCCACCGGTCGGGGTAGATCGTTCCCACTTCATGGGCCTTGACCCCTGCTAACCGAAGCACGTGATCCCTGGGGCTCTCCCCCTCGATAAAATCCTCCTCCACCCCGCTGGGAATCACATCGAATTTCAGCCCGATTTGCCACAAGAGCTGTTGCCGCCTGGGCGATGAAGAAGCGAGAATAAGCCTTTCCATAATCGGCCATAAGCTAAGATAAGTCACTAACCGTTGTCAAGACGCCCATCAGGGGACGTCGGGATTATCTTGACCCCCTTAGTAAGTTCAGCTATGCTTTGTGCAAGGAATCATTCTTTCCCGAGATTTCGAGCCCGGAGAGAAGGGTATGGGGGAGGAGAAGATGCCAAAGGGCGAGAAAAAGACTAAGCAATTGGAGGATGCCCTGAAACTAAAGGGCACGTTGGCCTGGGACCGGATCCCCAAGCCCGATAAAAAGGAATGCTTTCGCTTCGCGGAGGATTATAAGAGATTTCTGGACCATGCCAAGACGGAGAGGGAGGCCGTTGATGAGGTACTCACATATGCAAGAAACCGAGGCTTTCGCGAAATCTCCGATCCGGAGAGGAAGGGGAGGATTTATTGGGTAAACAAGCACAAGAACATAGCCCTGGCTGTACTCGGGAAACACCGTCTTCCCGAGGGGATGCGAATCATAATATCCCATATCGACTCGCCGCGGCTCGACCTGAAGCAAAATCCCCTCTATGAGGAACTGGAAATAGGCCTTCTTCGTACTCACTACTACGGTGGCGTCAAGAAATATCAGTGGGTGGCCATGCCCTTGGCCCTTCACGGAACGATAATCAAGCGGGATGGAACCCAATTGAAATTGCGCCTTGGCGAAACACCTGGTGATCCCGTGTTTACCGTTTGCGATTTGATGCCCCATCTCTCGAGAAAGGTTCAGGACGAGAAAAAACTGAGAGAGGCCATTCAAGGGGAAAAATTGACCATCGTGGCTGGAAGCATTCCCTTTCCCGATGAGGATGCGAAGGAACGGGTGAAGCTCAATATTCTCGATTTCCTCTATAATCAGTACGGATTGGTGGAGGAGGACTTCCTGAGCGCCGAGCTGGAGTTAGTTCCGGCTTATCAAGCCAGGGAGGTGGGATTCGATAAAAGCCTCGTGGGGGCCTACGGCCAGGATGATCGTCTCTGCGCATATACCTCCTTGAGGGCCATCAATTCGGTCAAAGCCCCAGCATATCCCACCCTCGCACTCTTCCTCGATAAAGAGGAGATAGGGAGTGAGGGGAATACCGGGGCCAAATCCAAATTCCTCGAATGGATCGTGGCAGACCTCCTCAAATTATCGGGAGAAGAGCTGAGCGATATGATGCTGAGACAAGTGCTCTTTCGGTCCAAGGCCCTTTCAGCAGACGTGGATGGAGCAATGGATCCCAACTATCAAGACGTCCATGAAAAACAGAATGCGGCAAAGATCGGGTATGGGGTCTGCTTGTCCAAGTTCACCGGAGTCGGAGGGAAGTACGCGTCAAGCGATGCCAGCGCCGAATACGTGGCCGAAATCAGAAACCTGTTTAACGATCACAGGATTACCTGGCAAATGGGAGAATTGGGCAAGGTCGATGAGGGGGGAGGGGGAACGGTGGCCAAGTATTTAGCCAGCTACGGAATGGACATCATCGATTGTGGAACGCCGCTCCTGGGAATGCACTCCCCCTTAGAGGTGGCAAGCAAAGTAGATATCTATGAGACCTTCAAAGCGTATAAGGTTTTTTTTGAGGGGAAGTTATAATCGTCATCCCCTGTTTCCACGGTGAAACTGAGGCATTTATTCCAAAAAGGACCGGTGCGAAATGGACAAAAAGGGCTAAAAAGTGCGGGAAAAGATTAAAGAGAGGGATGAGCTGGAGGAAATCATCGAGGACCTGAAAAGAAAAGGAAAGAAGGTCATTTTCACCAATGGGTGTTTTGACATTCTCCACATTGGCCATATTCGTTGCCTCGAGGAGGCAAAGAAGTTGGGAGATACCCTCGTTGTGGCCCTCAATAGCGATCAGTCGGTTCGATCTATCAAGGGTCCATCTAGGCCCTGCACCCCTGAGGCCGAAAGGGCCCAAGTCCTCTCCGCCTTAGCATGTGTCGATTACGTGGTGATCTTCGATGAGCCAGATCCGCTGGACCTTATTACCTGCCTGAGGCCCAATATTTTAGTCAAGGGTGGTGACTGGACCCCGGAGACCACCGTCGGAAGGGAAGTGGTTGAGGATGCTGGGGGCAAGGTGGTCATCATTCCCCAAGTCGAAGGCGCCTCGACTTCCGACATTATCGATCGGATTCGTAAAAAAGGGGGAAAGGCCTGATACGGGGTTCTGCCTTTCCCCCTTGCCAATGATTTTCGCGGGAGTCTAAAAACTCCTTATTCCCTGTGACTTCGACCTCCCGGCTTCAAATGGTCGATTGACCTTCCCTTGAGCCTGGTCGAATAGTAAGGCCTGATGACTTTTCTCCTCTTCTTTTTCCTCTTTCCGTTATCCCCGTACCCATAATTCCCATACTTCCCATAATTGTAATAATAGTAGCGCGAGTAGTAGTA
The DNA here is from genome assembly GCA_964346935.1 of uncultured Syntrophobacterales bacterium. Classification (GTDB taxonomy): domain Bacteria; phylum Desulfobacterota; class BSN033; order WVXP01. The sequence goes on along the minus strand of CAYFXP010000019.1, from coordinate 4,429 downwards.
TCGTTCCTTGTCCACATTCAGATTATTGAGCACGGCCCCGCAGATCCGTGCATTGACCTCCCTCAGGAGCTCAACAGCCCTCGTAACGCCGTTCTTGCTGGAAGCACCAGCCCCGACCACCAGGATAATCCCTTCCACCAGCCGGCTCAGCACAATGGAATCCGTGACGGCCAGAACAGGGGGTGAATCCATGATGATCCGGTCATATTTCTCGCCCAAGAGCGTCAGGAGCCTCTGCATCCTCTTGGAGCCCAGCAGTTCGGATGGGTTAGCGGGAATCGTCCCGCAGGGAATCATGTCCAAATTGGGAACCTTCGTCTTTTTGATGAAGGAAAACCCCTCCTCCCCATTAAGGAGCAGATCGGATAGACCGCGGGAGTTCGGTATCCCGAAGATCTCATGGATCCTCGGCTTCCGCATATCGCAATCCATAATGAGCACTCGACTCCCACTCTGGGCCATAACTGTGGCCACATTGGCGGTGGTGATGGTCTTTCCCTCTTGCGGTCCCGCACTGGTAACCTGGATAAACTGAGGTGAGGGCTTTGAGCCGGAAAACAGGATACCAGTCCTCAGGGTCCGGTAGGCCTCCGAAATGAGGGATTTAGGATCCTCCTGAACGATAAGCTCCTGGTGGTTGTCCTTATGAAATGTAGGGATAAAGCCCATATACGGAACCTGGATCCGCTTGATATCCTCAGGGGTTTTCATGCTCGTATCGATATATTCGAGGAAAAAGGCAAAGGCCATCCCCAGCCCCAGACCGATGAAAGCAGCAAAGAGAATGTTAAACCCCCTCTTAGGACCTATTGGGCTTCTGGGGATCTGAGCCGGATCGATGATCCTGATGTTGGTACTCTTCAGTTCGCTGCTTACATCCGCTTCCTTCATCTTTGTAATTAAAACGTTATACATTTGGCGATTGCTTCCTGCTTCGCGCTGCAAGATTTTATATTCGATGGCCTTCCTGTTCAACTCAAGGGCCTCTTTCTTCTGCTTTTCCAAGGCCTCCGTAAGGGTAGCCTCTTTCGATTGTGCCACCTTGTACTCGGTCATGAGGCTGTTGACGTTTTTCTTCACCTCGAGGCCGATCTTCCTCTTCATCAAGGCAATCTGGGAACGAAGATCCATCATCTTCGGGTGCTTTGCGCCGTATTTCTTGGAGGCCTCCGAATATTTCCTCTGGAGATTTACGTAATCCGTTTTGAGCTGCTGGATCATTGCGTTGCTGAGAATGGAGGGCAGCGATTCGATCATCTCCGGCTGGTTGGACAATTTCTTCAGTTCCTTATATCTCGTCTCAATGGCGATCCTCTCGGTCTTCGCCCCCGTTACCAAAGCGTTGAGCTGGGAAAGCCTCTGAACGACGATGTTCTGCCTCTCCTCCAGGGAGACGATGTTCTCCCTCTCCTTGTATCTCTGGAGGGCTATCTCGGATTCCTCCACCTTCTTCTTCTGTTGCTCCAACTGCTCGTTGAGCTTCCGCATCATCTTCTGGGCGGCCTCGATCTTCGCTTCCATGGTCATATTGATGTATTCTTCGGCGACGGCATTGGCGATCTCGGCGATGATCTTCGGGTAACGGCCGGTAAAGCTGAGGTCCACTACCATCTTAGTATCCTTCATCGGAGAAACACTCAAGCGGCCGATAACGGCGTTGACGAGTGCCGGGCTTACCCCATTATCTTTTGCATTGCTCGATTTAATGGTCCCCTTTGCGCTGGAAGACGTGCTGAAGAGCCTTACCGGGTTCAACTTCCTCAATAGCGAAAATACCATGCTCGGAATGTTGAAGTTGAACTTTCGCCGGGGTGAGGCCTTGAACTCCGAGCTTTCCTGTAACCTCAGCTTCTTTATAACCCTCTCCGCCAGAGGCCGGCTCCGGAGGATTGTGTATTGAGTCTGGTAGTAATCCGGATCATAGAAGGGAAAGGCCATATTCGGGAAGAGGACGACATTGGCATTCTGCCTCTGGATGGACAGACGAACGGAAGCCCGATAGTACGGCTCTTTGTTCATGGATGAGAGGACGGCAAGCATTAGCACGATAACCGTGCAGGTGCTGATGATCCACTTTCGCTTTAAAACAACCCGGAGATAATCCTTCAGATGAATTTCCTGGCCCGATGCAACCATAGATGCTTCTCCGAACTAGGGTATATCCCCCCTTGATACTTTCAGAGGATAAACGCCCTTCGAGCTATGAAAAAAAGTTAAAGTACTCAGAAACTCATAGAAATACGTGAAAAAAGGCAAAATACCATAGTATTCAGAGAATAGATCCAAAAACCCCCCATAAATACATTTTAATTTTTATTTTTGTTTAAAAATTCTTCTTTTTGACTATGCTCAGCTTATCTTCTGAAATTTCCCCTTTTTCCCACTTTATTGCTGTTAACAGCAATCAATTCAGTTTCATTCTCCTGTTTATTCACTATCAAGAATCATGCCGTTTTCAAACGGTCCCTTTTCATGCCGGACCCATGCTATTCACCAGCCCTCCCTGCTTGAGAAAATCCCGCTCATCGAATTTCCCCCTATTTTATTTAATTTTGTATGAATTTTTTTCTGTCTGTGTCAAAATTTGTTTAAAATCAATAATTATTTTTTGATGATCAATACGTAATAAGGAAAGGCGATCCCTGCCTTACGGGCAAAACTTTTGATGAAATTTACCAATAATTTTAGACAATTAAGAAAATAAAATGATTGTGGTCACGGCTGCCTCGGACTGGGGAAATTGATTTTGGCATATTTGTTGCCTGAATGATGTCGAACGGAAACCGTATAAAACTGATAAAAAGAGGATGAAATGAAATCAACGGTTCAACATTCAACTGACCTCATCAAGACGAAACAAGCGGCCCACCTCTTGGGGGTGACCGTTCAGACCGTTAAGAACTATATCTACTCGGGGAAGCTCAGATCCTACAGAACGCTGGGCGGCCATCACCGCATTATGTTTTCGGATCTCCAGGAGCTGGCCTCCGCTCGGAGCCATCCATCCCGGAAGGAACTCGCCGAAGACTACGATCATCTCTATCAAGGCTATATCGATACCATTGGTGCCTTGCTCAACGCCCTGGATGCCAGGGATGGAATTACCTCGGGGCATTCAAGGAGAGTGGCCCACTATGCACACGCCATCGGCGAGGCCATGGAATTTCATCCAAAATCCCAGAGAACCCTCGAGCTGGCCGCGCTGCTCCACGATGTAGGCAAAATCATGATCAGCGAACTGATCCTGGGAAAACCGGGTAAATTGACCGATCAGGAGACCTACATCATCCGGCAACATCCGGAGATGGGTGAGAGAATCGTCGGCCAGGTGGAGTTTCTCAGGGAAACTAAAGCGTTCATTCGTCACCACCATGAGCGTTTTGATGGCTTGGGGTATCCCGATGGGCTATCCGGGGAAAGTATACCCGTTGAAGCCAGGATTATCTTCATTGCAGAGGTTTTTGACGCCATCAGGTCTAACAGTTCATACCAAAAAATCCGGAACCTTAAGGAAGCTATTGCAGAGATGGAAAGGGGTGCCGGAACCCAATTCGACGTCCAAATCTTGAACATCTTCATCGAAAATGTCAGAAAGGGCTCAATCAACGGCTTTGGTTTACCGGAAACCTCCTTCGGCCCCAACAATCGACGAAGAACCCATCTGGCCAGAGGTTTTTCTAAATGATAGGGAATAACGGCCGCGGCTCCACCCAAGGCTTTGCCCACGGGGATATCCCCATGATATCCCCCCACCTATCCAATGATCAAAGACTCCCGGTGATGGTCATATCGACCCGCTCAAACGGCTGCTTCGCGATGCCCTATGCCTCGCGATCTTTGACAGAAGAAATGCTTCTGTCGGGTGGAGCCGGAGCCGTGGCCGCCTTCGCCTCAACGCGGTTGACCCGCACTCAGGTCCAAAAGCTTTTGGCTCAGTGCGTCGTGGAGGCCACCTTCCAAAAGATTGTTCACCAGTTGGACTGAGCAACAAGCCATGCCAAAAGTGACCCCATTTTTTCCATAGATCATTCTTATCGTCCCTAGTTGCATGAATTCCCATAGATCCGTAAAAAATCATGAAGCCAGTATGAAAAAAGTTCAGATTCCGATGAAAAAAAATGACCGATGGCTTCTGGCTCAATGGCCCCGATTGGCTTCTCTTCCTTTTTTCCCTTTTATTTCACTTTACCCAAAGGCCCGTGGATTTTTTTAAAGGTCAAGCGATCAACCGTAGGGCACGGATTTTGCTGTCCTAAAAAATGAAAATGCCTTTAATTTTAATAACTTATGTAGTTTTTACGGGATGGCACGGAATTTGCTTGAAAGCAGAACAAAGGCGAAGGCGATCATTGGATGAGATGGGCGTGAGATACGGGTAGGAGATACCATTCAGTCGGTTTAACGGCAAAGCCGGGTTGTCGAAATCGAT
>CAYFXP010000018.1:0-2622 GCA_964346935.1 uncultured Syntrophobacterales bacterium | reverse complement strand
AACGAACCGAAACGGCCGCAAATCCCGCATTTGAGCTAGGATGGCGGGTTCTCAGAACGAAAGACCGCCGATCAAAAATTCTTTTCAGTGAGCGGAATGGGTTTTGGGCAACAGCCCGTTGAGGCCTGACATCTACTCTTGTTTCGAAAATGGGAACAAGAGTCAACAGCAGACTTGACCCCTAGGCTCATGAGGCCTGAAAAATGTGACTTGAGGGCTTGACGGATTGCGGAAAAGATATATTATGTGTATTGAATACACATCGGAGGGAAGCATGAGGACCAACATCGATATTGATGACAAATTACTAAAGGAGGCCTTTTCAGTCAGCGCTGCCAGAACCAAGAAGGATCTTATTCACGAGGCTTTAAGGGAGCTCGTTCGGTTGAAAAAACGGAAAGATCTGACCAAATTGGCCGGTTCCATCGAGTTCTATAAAGGCTTCGATCATAAGAAACTAAGGGCAATGAGAAGATGATCCTCGTTGATACTTCGGTTTGGATTGAAGTCCTCAGAGACAAAACGGGCAGCGTCGTCCAGGCATTTCGTGAAAGAATAGGTAGGGAGATCTATGCTTTGAGCCGTTTCACACAACTGGAACTTCTCGCGGGCGCGAGAGATGAGCGGGAGTGGAGGCGACTCGATGACTACCTTTCAACACAGTACTATTTTGAAGCCACGGAAAATACCTGGAAAGAATCTGCAAGGATCTATTTCGAACTAAGACGGAAAGGGATCACCGTAAGCAGCCCTGTGGATTGCTGCATTGCCCAGATAGCTATAGAATCAGGATCTCTCCTTTTACACATGGACCAGGATTTCGAGCGCATTACTCGAATTCGACCTCTGGTCGGCGAACGGTTCACTCCAGAGGAGTGACGAGGCCTCTCCAACGAGCTACCACCCACCGATTCCCCCACTTGCTTGCTCATATCTGGACTACCTTATCTCAACAAGGGTTTTTGCCGGTGGTGTGTCAGATCGGTCAAACCGTTTCGGACCGATCAATGGAGTCCGCGACTCCCTAACAGTTGACGGACGATCTTCGATTTTCTTACAGGAAAAGGATAGGCGGTGGGATTCGTCAGATAGAAAAAAGGTCACGCTTGCGGATCTCGAGGCTCACAAGGTCCAGTGGCCGTCCCTCTTTTCTTTTCCTTTTCTCATACTCCATCGAAACTGCTTCAACTGCCTACCTCGAAAGCCTCAAGAAACATGACGAGCCGATCCCGCCTCCCATTGATCCGGATAAATTTTGCGACTGCTGTGAAAAACTTTCACAATCTGAGCTTAATACGGATTTCGGGGATTGGGATGGCTAAGTCGAGGGAAATTGGAAGAGGAAAATTACCGCTTTGACATAGCGGCATCGAAGCTATTCAACAATTCAACTACGTTCCAGCCTTAAGAACTGAAAATTCAAGACCTGACCCCCTTTACCCTACCCTAGCTTAGAAGGGTAAAGAAATGCATAAAATCATGACCGCCCCTCTTTCAACTATCTCCCGCAGTTACTCAACAATTTAACTACGTCCCCTCCCTCCCCAATCAGTAAAAGGCTAGCAAAGCATAGCCTTATTCAAAAGGTCGGATATTATTGGCCCGACGTAAGCCATCTTTAAGTGATAAGAACTCACCACGGTGAATTTTACCGAAAAACTCTACATGATCCAACAACCACAGAAAATTACGGGTCCAGTGTGAAAGCTCCTCACCCTCTTGAGTTTCGGCATCCAGTGGCGTTATAGTCCAACCAGTGGCAGTCTTGATCTAACCAAAAGGAGAGTGTCCAATGCCCAGGGTAACAGCAGGGGAAATCGAGAAGATCGTTCATCAAATACTCCGCGCCGCCGGCGCCCCCGACGAACATGCCCGGACGGTTGCCCAGCACCTGGCCGACTGCAACCTGGCGGGGCACGACTCCCACGGTCTCATCAGGGTTATCCAATACATCCAGCAGATAAAGGAGGGAGCGATTATCCCTGATACCACACCCGTAATAGTGACCGAAACCTCCACCACCGCCCAGGTAGACGGCCTCCACACCTTTGGCCAGGTTGTGGCGAAGTTCGCCACCCAGCTAGCCATTGACAAAGCGAAGAAATCAGGGGTGAGCTGCGTTACAATTCGAAACCTTGGCCACCTCGGTCGACTGGGGGCCTACGCAGAAATGGCTGCGGCCGATGGCATTGCCGCCATCATCTACTGTTGTGGCGGCGGCCAAGGGCTGTGCCAGGTGCCTTTCGGAGGACGGGAGCGGCGTCTCAGTACAAACCCCATAGCCATGTCCTTCCCCAGCAGCCTGGAGGGACCCATCCTGTCGGACATTGCAACAGCAGTGGTCGCCGAGGGGAAGTAGCGCATCTATAAGGCCAGTGGCCACTTGATCCCTGAGGACTGGGTCCTGGATTCTGAAGGCCGCCCCAGCAACGATCCTAACGATTTTTACAAGGGCGGCGCCCTGCTTCCTTTGGGTGGTTTACAGGGGCACAAGGGGTACACCCTGGCCTTCATGGCGGATGTGTTTGGAGGCATCCTCTCTCGGGGTGGTTTTTCGGGAAGCCCTGGGGAGCACTTCACCAACAATTCCTTGATAGTAGCTATAGACGTCGAGAGATTCGC
>CAYFXP010000017.1:0-4480 GCA_964346935.1 uncultured Syntrophobacterales bacterium | reverse complement strand
CCATACGCCAGTACCCGCAGGTCACGACAAGTTTTCCTATGATCTGGTAAAAGAGAGCCTGGGTGAATTCGTCCCGTACGATGTTTTGAAGATGGTTGGAGGCGACGATCTTCTGAATATGACCCTGCTTGCTTTAAACCTAAGTGAATATATAAATGGGGTGGCAAAAAAGCATGGCGAGATTTCTCGTACCATGTTTCCAGGTTACCCTATAGATTCCATAACTAATGGTGTACATTCTCGTACCTGGACAAGTGAGGGTTTCAGGAGGTTATATGATCAGTATATACCAGGGTGGGCAAAAGACCCTTATAGTCTAAGATACGCTCTCAGCATACCAAAGCAAGAGATCTGGAGAGCACACGCAGAGGCAAAGATGGGACTTATCGATTATGTCAATGAGCATGCCGGAGTCGGTCTTGACCACGAAATTTTCACTATTGGATTTGGACGCAGGGCTACCATGTACAAGAGGGCTAACTTCGTGTTTTCCGATATCAGCAGGCTCATTGATATCGCAAATAATGTCGGCAAGATACAATTCGTTTTTAGTGGCAAGGCCCATCCCAAGGACTGGCCGGGGAAAGAACTCATAAAGAAAATATTTTACCTCTCTCAGCAACTTCACCAGCATATCAAAATAGCCTACCTGGAAGATTACGGCATAGAACTTGGAAAATTGATTACCTCTGGTGTAGATCTGTGGTTAAACACCCCCCAGAAACCTAATGAGGCTTCTGGTACATCCGGTATGAAGGCCGCACATAACGGGGTCCCTAGCCTCAGTATTCTGGATGGTTGGTGGATCGAAGGATGCATCGAGGGTATTACGGGATGGTCTATTGGTTCTGCTTCCACACCCGTTCAAAATGAAGCACAAGAGCTATACGATAAATTAGAAGGCTTCATTGTTCCACTGTTTTACAAAGACAGGGAAAAATGGATTAGTATAATGCAACACTCCATCGCCATTAATGCCTCTTTTTTTAATACACACCGGATGGTTCAACAGTATGTTTCGAATTCATACATCTGGTAGAAATTATTTTACGTTCGAAATAGCGTATTTTATCCTCTTTTTGAGAAACTGTAAGAACGATTAGAGTGTGGCGAGATCAAGAACCCGGCCAAAGCTCATCCTCGGAGTACTGTAACCCCTCAACACCGGCAGCGGCTGGACCACAGCATTACGGTTCGCGGGCCAGGAACACTCTGACCGTCGCTAGGATGTTGTTCATCAGCCGATGCACCTGGGCTCACATCTTGGAGGGGTCCGCGAGACTCCTCAACTTTGCCCCTGGGGGAAACCCCTGAGCCCCAACGAGCTGGCAGCACCGGAATGGAAGCTCTCGCCCGAGGGAATAATAATTTTAGATAATCTACTGCAACATCTTCTAGGATGTCTCCTCAAACGAATCGATGTCAAGTTCGTGAACGTCGACATCAACAGGGTCAGCCCCAGCCCGGTGAGAGAGCTCAGCTCGCCTGTGCTGACGAGGCGGTACCAATTCAAGTATCGGTCTCAATGAATTAGGTTTTGGGGTCAAAGGACAAGAAAACCGTGGCGCCCGACATGAGCCTCTGTTGTTGCCAATGTCGGGCGGCGCCACATCTATTCGGGTGTAACGGCAATGAACAGGTTGCTTCCTTCCCTCCGAATCAACAAGAGGATGTTCTCTTGATCTTTAGCAGCCTCGATCGCCCGCCCGAAGTCTTCGGCATCCTTGATCGGCTTCCGGTTTACCTCGTGGATAACATCACCTCTCCGGATACCGGCCTTGGCGGCCGGACTTCCAGGCTCGACAGCGGTGACAACAACCCCAATTGCCGTTTCCAATCCGAGAGACCTCGCGATTTCGGGGGTGATATCTTGGACGGCAATACCGAGAGGTTTGCTGGAGGGAGCCTTCGCTACCTCCGTTGGTTCCTCCATTTCGGCCACAGTCGCCTGGAGGCTAATAACCTGCCCATTTCTGAATACCTTTATGGTAACATCTTTCCCAACGGGGGTGGATGCGACGATGCGAGGCAGGTCGCCGAAGTCTTCTATCTCCTTTCCATCAAACTCCTGGATGATATCGCCCTGTTTGATCCCGGCCTTCTCGGCTGGCCCATCCTTGATGACCTGAGAAACGAGGGCCCCTTTCGCTTCTCCCAGGCCGAAGGATTCCGCGAGCTCCGAGGTCACCCTTTGAATTCCGACCCCCAGCCACCCTCGGGTTACCCGACCCTTCTCCTTGAGCTGTGGGAGGATCTCCTTTCCCATGTTGATGGGGATGGCAAAACCGATACCTTGCCCCGTGGCAATGATGGCGGTGTTGATTCCTACCACTTCACCCCAGAAATTGAAAAGGGGGCCCCCGCTATTTCCGGGATTGATGGAAGCGTCAGTCTGGATAAAGTCATCATACGGCCCAGCGCCAATGACCCTTCCCTTGGCGCTCACAATACCCGCGGTGACCGTTTCGGCAAGGCCGAAAGGGTTGCCGATGGCCAGAACCCACTCACCGACCCTGAGTTTGTCAGAATCACCCAGGAAAGCCACGGAAAGATCCTCCTTCGCCTCGATTTTGATGAGGGCCAGATCGGTCTTCTTGTCGCGGCCGATCACCTCGGCCCTGTAGTCTTCTTCGTTATGGAGGGTCACCATGATTTCCTTCGCATTTTCAACAACGTGGTTGTTTGTTACAATGTACCCTTCTCTATTGATGATAACCCCTGAACCCAGTGATCTCGTCTCCCGTTCCCGCGGCATCTCCCCACCAAAGAACTTCTCCCAGAACTCTCGAAACGGGTCCCGCTCACCGAAAGGAGACGGCCGACCTCCGAAGAAGGGCTGCCCTTTTACCACCGTTGTTGTGCTGATATTAACAACGGCTGGTTTGAGTTTTTCCGCTAACTGGGAAAAGGTCTCATTGGTGATTGAAACTGGTTGTTTGCGTTCACCCTCCTTCAGAGTTGTCCAGAGGGTCTCACACCAGCCAGCCCTGGAAAAAAATACCAGGACCAAGAGGACAATAACGAGAGTTAACCTGACCTTCGATCTTTGAATTCTCGCCTCCATATGAATTCCTCCTTTCTTCCCTTTCTATCCCCACTTTCCGTAGGATTCTCCAACCAGCTTAAATCTATGGTTACGCCCGGATCTACATCAGCTTTGATGTGTCCCTCTTGAGGGCAAGGGTGATAAGCCTATCCGCGGCGGAAGAGACCGTTTTCTTTCGAAAAGCTACCCGTTGACCTGAGCTCTCATGGTTCCGGTGAAATCAGGGCCCTTTCTTCTCAAACCATCGGAAAAGGGCCAATGCCCCACTCAATGGACCCCGGGAACCCTTCCTCCCATGTGAAGCTCCAGATCCACCAGGCCTTTTTGGCGCTCCATCAGGGCTTGCAGGTACTCCCTTCGGCTCTGCAAGAGACCCTTCTGCGCCTCCAGGAGGTAGAGCCTGTTCAACTGCATGGCGTTCACCCATCTCTCCGCATACTCTATAGCCTTCTCCCGAAGCGGAATGATCTTTTCCCGAAAACGTTGGATGCGGGCTTGTTGCAGATGGACCCTCTCCAAGTCGCTGGTAACCTCGTCCCGGACTTGCCCCTCCAACGCCTGAAGGTTTTTCCTGGCCTGCCGTATCCTGTATTGGGCCTTGGCGATCTGGGCCTGATTCTGATCGAACACGGGGAGTTGGATGTTGAAGCCCGGGCCGAGGACGTCGGCGCCCTCCGCCTCCCTTTCGTAGGAAACACCGAAAGATGCGTGCTTCAAAATGCGCGCCTTCTCCAGCTTAAGCGCTCTTTCGGCCAGGCTGAGCTTGTACCAGGCCATCTGTACATCCAGGCGATGCTCCAAGGCGTATTTGATGCCTTCTTCCACGGTGGGAAGTCGTGAGGGGCCTTCGACCTCTCCTCTCTTGATCTCATAGGTAATCTGTCCTGGCCCAAGGCCTAAGATCCGATTGAGATGAGACCAGGCGAGAGCCACCTCACTTTCAACCATTGCCAGTTCCATCTCCGCCTCTGCCACCATGGTCTGGGCCAAATAGATATCCAGATCGCTCATGTATCCGAAATCGCGGCGGATAACGACCTGATCCCTTAGGTCTTTAAATCTCTTCAAAATTTCTTGAGTTTCCCTCTTGGCCTCCAACAAATAGCGGACGGCGTCATAGGTGCGCTTAGCCTCTGCCACCGTATCCAATACCGTCTGCCCTACCCGCAGGATGGTGGCATCCATTTGGGCAGTGGCAGCTTTTTTCCGGAAGGGGATCTGCCAGATATCCGAGATAGGAAAGAATAAATCGGCATCGACATTGGTGCCGCTCCCACTGCTGATGAGAAAGCGGAATACCGCCCCCAGGCTGGGGTTCGAGAAAAGGCCCGCCTGGACGAGATCGGATTTGGAGATGCCAAGCTCCTCAAAGGCGCTCTGGAGCAGCCGATTGTTGAGGAGGGCAATCCGGACCGCCTCCTGCCGGGAGAGACC
>CAYFXP010000016.1:0-1702 GCA_964346935.1 uncultured Syntrophobacterales bacterium | reverse complement strand
AAGTTAAGGCGTCAGCTTGAAAGTGCCGCCGTCGTTCGACAGGTGCTTCTCTTTCCCCTTCCGAGTGCACGACCGCAGCACCGCACATATCCGTCTATTTCCTCTTGAACATCTTATCCAGCTGTGAGTAATCGATCTCCGAAAAGATGGGCCTTCCATGAGGACAGGTGGAGGCGAAGTCGATCCCGTCCAGATCACGGAGAAGGGCCTCCATCTCCTCATCCCTGAGGACCCGGTTTGCCCTGATTGCCCCATGGCAAGCCATGACCGACAAGATCCGCTCGGTTACGGCATCCTCCCCAAGGGACCTGCCCTCGGAGGCCAGCTCCCCCATGAGATCTTTCACCAGGGACTCAACGCCCTCCCTCCTGACGACCTGGGGAATTGATTTGACCACGAAGGTGTTACCACCGAATGCCTCGATTTCCATGCCCAATGCATTCAACTGGTCCTTAGAGCCTCCCAATATATGCTCTTCAGCGTGGGATACCTCCACCGTGAGGGGAAAGAGAAGCACCTGTCGAACGACGGCGGCACTTTCAAGCTGACGCCTTAACTTCTCGAAGAGGATCCTCTCGTGGGCCGCATGTTGGTCGATCAATACCATCCCCTTCGGTCCCTGACATACGATGTACGTGCCCCCGATCTGACCCAACGGGACAAGGGAGGAATAGAGGCCTCCTCGCTCGGCCCGATGAGAAAATTCCGGAAATACGAAAGCCCTTTCGACCCTCCCACCCCCCACATGCCCATATTCGTCCCTTGGCTCTCCAATTTCCCCTGCAACCCTTTTTTCTTGCCAATAGGTCTCTATGGCCCGGGATGCCCTCTCATCAGCCGGGCCCGCTTTCAGCTTGGACTGAAGGGCCACATAAATGGAACGGTAAACCCTCTCCTGATCCCTGAACCTGATCTCCCTCTTGGTGGGATGTACGTTAACATCTATCCGATGGGGTGAAATGTCCATGAAGAGAATTGCAATGGGGGAGCGATCCCGAGGGATGAGACTTCGATAGGCGTCGAAAATAGACCGATTCACCGTCCTATCCCTTACGAATCGACCGTTTACATAGGTGAAGATGGACCGGGTAGTTGAAACGGTCAATGTAGGTCTCCCGATGTAACCCCGGAGGGAAATTGTCTCATCTTGGAATTCCACCGGAATTAAGCCCTCATAGGCTTCCCGCCCAAGGATCGCCTCTATCCGGATTGATAGCTCGGGCGTCTTCGGGACATTCGAGACCTCCCTTCCGTCGTGAATCAGGCGAAACTGAATGCCTGGCTTGGCAAGAGCCATCTGGTCCACGATCCTATGGATGTGGAAGAACTCCGTACCCACTGACTTCAGAAATCTTCGTCGAACAGGAGTGTTGTAAAAGAGGTTTTTCACCTCTACGCTTGTTCCCACGGGGGAGCCAGCATCGGCAACACGGACTTCCATACCGGCTTCCCTATATACCTCTGTCCCCACCTGAGATGCACTATCTCGGGTTATGAGCCTCATCTTGGAAACGGAGGCAATGCTTGGCAAGGCTTCTCCCCTAAATCCAAGGGTCTGAATGGCATACAAATCCTCTTCATTTTTCACCTTACTGGTTGCGTATCGTTCCGTTGATAAAAGGGCGTCTTCCTTGGACATACCGCATCCGTCGTCCATCACTCGGATGGATTCAATTCCACCAGCCCTAATATCGAGAACAAT
>CAYFXP010000015.1:0-4900 GCA_964346935.1 uncultured Syntrophobacterales bacterium | reverse complement strand
CGATCGAGGTATTTATGCCCTTGAGGGCAGCCTCGACCTCCTTCAGTCGGTTCTTATAGGCCTCCACTTGATGCTTTGCCTGCTCCACCCTGGCCTCAATCTCTCGGGAGGAGATCTTTGCAATCACGTCTCCTTCACCAACCCTCTGCCCTTCCTTCACAAGAAGATGTTCTACCCTTCCGGCTAATCTCGAGCTCAGGGTAATCTCCGTTCCCCTCACCTGACCACTGGCCCCCAGTATGCCTTCCGATTCCTCCCTAAAGGAGAACCAAAGGATTAAAGCCAGAGCCAGGATAATGATCAGAGCAACAATTACGGAATACCACTTACGCGACATGGTCATCTCCCAAATATTTCTTATCTCATGCAAACCCAAAAAGAGTTATGTGACACCTATCAAAAATTTATCTAACCCATGTGAAACATTTCAACGATGATAAGGGATTAGAGTCGAAACAAGGGGGATTGGTCTTATCAGAGGGATTTTTTGGTTCGTTCGGAACGAAACAGCAGCGGCCTACCGATCACTCTCCAGGCCCTCATTCCACCCTGGAAATGAATCACCCTGGTGTAGCCCATCTGCACCAGTTTTTCAGCGGCGATATGGCCCATGGGCCCCGTCATGCAGTACACCACGATCTTCGCGTCCTTATCACTGGGCAGTTCATCGCTTCGCTGATCGATAACATTGAATGGGATCAAGAGGTCAGTCTCAGGCAGTTCCCCCTCGTAGGGAATGTGGACGTTGATGAGGATGAAATCTTTGTGGTTCATCATCTCGACGAACTGATCCACGAAGACGTTCTCATAGTCCGCCTTATCCTTGGACCAGCCTTTCAGTGCGACGTTCCCCAAGAGCCCTAAGGCAAGAAACGTGGTCAAGAAAACAAAACTACGATTCATTCTTGCCATTTTCTTTCCCTTCATTTCCCTCTTGGTCCAAGAGCGTCTACTGAGAGAGCCTTACTTCGATCTTACCCATTTCCCCAGGTTTGACGGCAATTGGCTGGTATTCAGTTTTCAATCCGTTTCCTTCCACGGATACAAACCATAGGGAGGAGATCACGCTGTACTTGGGAAAGGATAAACGAACATTGCCATCCCGATCCGTCTTCAGGTCTATTTGATCAGAAACATGCTGTCGGGACGAGTGAGTGGAATTTCCCACCAGATGCACCACGGCATCCTTTGCAACGCTTTCCCCTGCATCGAGGACCCGAACCCTCGATGCCAGTATCCTCATCCATTACCTGAAGGGCATGGTTGATCCAATAACGGAGTAAATCCCGATCGCGCACCGGAATTCGTGGAGGAGGGGCATGAAGTCTTTCACGACTCCTCCCCAACCAGAGCCACAGATGGAGCAAAGCCCTGCGGAAAAAAGATCGCCTCTCATACTCGTGGTTTTCCATGAGTTGATGTTCCCCCGGAGCGTGATACCATGGCATGGGAAGTCCCCATAAAAGCCCCAGCCCCTCTTCCAGAAACCGGGGAGGGTTGTTCCAATCATAGTAATCCCGGTCCAGCTTGCGCATGATAACGCTGCGTTCAGCATGACCTACCCAGATACGTCGCTGCTGATGAGGGGGATAATTCCTTGGCCAACAGCATTGGCCATCTCTGAGGATCTCCCCTTCCCTGATTTGGCCAGGGCCCTCAGCATAGACCAATTCATGATAGCTGTGATAGGGATCTTCTGGTTTTTTTGGATCTATGAGACCAAGGGCAAAGGCTTTCAATCCCTCAACAGTAGCTTCCCTTCCCCTGCTGTGGCAGGCCCCACACCCATTTCTAAAGAAAAGAGGATGAATATCATCCTGCCACGTGACACCCGGGAGCCTCCCTTCGGAAACAATATAGGGAACGGTTTCTGGGCGATAGAGATGGCGGAATTCACCTGTGGGAGTTTCACCGGGCGGACGAACGGTAAACAGCAGTAAAGCTAAACCCCCGATCGCCAGCGTGATAACGATCCCATAAGCCCATCTTCTCAATGTGCTCGGCCCCCGTTCTTATATGCTCATGGTATGCTATTCTTGAGGGCTTGGTTAGGCGATCAGCTTTCTCAACTCCTCCCCCTCGATCACCTCTTTCTCCAAGAGGAGCTTCGCCACCCTCTCCAGTTTATCCTTCTTCGCCGAGAGCGCGTTTTTCACCTTACCATAGGTTTCGCTCACGATCTCCTTTACTTCTTCATCGATTTCCATGGCCGTATTCTCACTATACTCCTTAGAAGGTGCCATGCCCATTTCCAGGAATAGCGGCCGCCTCTCTCTTTCGAAGGTCAGCGGACCCAGTTTCTGGCTCATGCCGTACTCCTTGACCATTCTTCGCGCAATATCCGTTGCCTTGAATAAATCATTGTGAGCACCCGTGGAGATCTCCCCGAACTTCATCTCCTCGGCAGCCCTTCCGCCCAAAAGTACAGCCATCCGATCCAATAGCTCTGATTTAGTCATCAGGTACCTGTCCTCAGTGGGAAGCTGGAGGGTATACCCCAGGGCGGAGATTCCCCGGGGAATGATGGAGATCTTGTGGACGGGATCAGCGGTCGGAAGCAATTCCGCCATAAGAGCGTGACCGGTCTCATGGTAGGCCACGATCTCCTTTTCCTTCTTGTTCATCAAGCGGCTCTTCTTCTCCAGGCCGGCCAATACCCTGTCGATGGCCTCCTCGAAGTCCCTCATCTCCACAACCTTCTTGTTCTTCCTCGCTGCCAGAAGGGCGGCTTCATTGACCACATTGGCAATATCCGCTCCCACCATGCCCGGAGTTCTCGCGGCAAGAACCTTCATATCAACATCTTCTGCAAGTATCACCTTCGAGGCGTGGACTTTGAATATCTCCTCCCTTCCCTTTATGTCTGGCCGATCCACCAGGATATGGCGGTCGAACCTGCCGGGCCGGAGCAACGCTGGATCCAATATTTCCGGGCGATTGGTCGCCGCCATGATGATGACCCCTTTCCTGGTATCGAACCCATCCATCTCCGAAAGGAGCTGGTTGAGGGTCTGTTCCCGCTCATCATGGCCGCCGGTGACTGGACTAATCCCCCTTGCCTTTCCCAGAGCATCTAGCTCATCAACGAAAATGATGCAGGGAGCTCTCTGCTGGGCCTGGGAAAAAAGGTCCCTGACCCGAGCAGCCCCCACGCCGACAAACATCTCCACAAAATCAGACCCGCTCAAGCTCAAGAACGGAACCTTGGCCTCTCCCGCAACGGCCTTGGCAAGAAGGGTCTTTCCCGTTCCTGGGGGCCCCACCAACAAGACCCCCTTAGGAATCTCACCCCCTAGGGCCCGAAACCTGCCCGGGGTCTTAAGGAAATCGATGATCTCCTTCAGTTCCTCCTCTGCCTCATCCACCCCGGCCACATCATCGAAGGTCACCTTCGTCTCATCCTCCACGTAGACCCTCGCCTTGCTCTTTCCGATGGTCATGAGACCACCCCCGGCGCCGGCTCCCATTCTCTTGAAGAGAAAACCCCAAATTCCGAAGAAAATGAGCATGGGAACAACCCAGGAGAGGAGCGTTTTGAACCAGGTATTCTCCAGTTGGGCCGTATACTGGATCCCGTTATCCTCAAGGACCTTCACCAAGTCCGCGTCTTCCATCCTCACCGTGGAGAATGAGTGCCCCTCCTCCCTCATTTCCCTGAATCGCTCCTTGAAGGATGGATCTCCCCTCATGGTCGCGATGATTTCTGCAGCGCCTTCCCTCATCTTTCCTCGAATGGTAGTGGAGGAGATTACCAGGTCCCCTACCTTCTTCTCCTTCACCAGCTTCCTGAACTCGCTGTAAGTGATATCCTGAACATGGCGCATGAAGAAGTAGTTCTGGAGCAGGAGTAGAGCAAAAAATACCAGCAGAAAATACCCTATGGAAAATCGGGTTTTCCTTTCCATTATCACCACCTTCTTTCCGTGGAATCTATTCGCCCTGGCAATTTTTGATAATCACGCCCCCCATGGCCGGTACGACCGATACCCTGCACCCGCCTCGGGGAAGAGAACTCCCTTATTTTCCCCTCGTATGGACTTCAGCTTCCCTAGTCACCACCTTTCCCGTCGTCGTATCCAGGACATAGTATCCACTGTGATGGACCATAGCCCCGGCCTGGGCTGCCCACGCGGATATCTGATATCGCCCTATCTCCTCACCTCCGCGGACTGCCAGGGCCGGCTTTGAGGCAAGAAAATCTCGCGCCAGGTTTAGAAAAAGGAGTCCTGCGATTATGGACAAAATAACTTTTGTTAAAGGATCGACCTTCATTATGCTGACCTCCTTGCCTGTATTCAACGAAACACGTCTTCCTCCTGCGCAGGCAGAGACGAAGACTTTCTCCCCTCGCCTTGGGCAAGGCGGGCAAAAACTGCACTACCATGGACGCCGGAGGCGAAAAAGCGGGCAAAGTTTCAACGCCACGATAGCGTGACTTATCAAAGACCCCTAATCCTTCTTTTCAGCTTGCTCCCTCCTGCCAACAAGAAATAATGTCTCATCAATAGAATTACGACGGATGGAATTACTATCCACTGGAGCACTGGGCTGAGACCAACTTTGGTCAATGGGATTAACGGCATCGTTTCGTTATAACTCCAGTATTTGAAGATCTGCACGTTTGCCCATTCGCTAAAGAACGTATAGATGACCCCGATCACAATAAACCCAATAAAGTTTACTCCTTTCAAGCTCAAGAACCATTTTCGGTTCCAGTTTCTTAAAGAAACAAGCCAGAAGGAAGCAACGGTAATCATGACATCTCCCAAGGTGCAATGGAGCCATCCGGAAAGCATGGTATCGAAATGAGAATCCTTCAAGGTATAGAAATACGTGTGAATCACTTCCCAGAAGAAGTTCAGGAAAAAGGCCAAAAGGCAAAGGCTCAACTCCGGTATTT
>CAYFXP010000014.1:0-4720 GCA_964346935.1 uncultured Syntrophobacterales bacterium | reverse complement strand
AATCCTCATGCCTGTTCCTCAAATAGACGCCATCCTCGGGACCATCCAGCGATATCATGTGAGGTGGTTGCTCGGCGTGCCTGCCCTGTACCGCATGATCTTGGAAAACGACAGGTTGGAGCGCTATGATCTCAGCTCCCTTCGCTACTGTTACTGCGGTGGCGATGTGCTCCCCATTGAGGTGTATAACCGCTGGAAGGAGCGCTTCGGCATACCCATCTATCAGGTATACGGTTCAACTGAAGCCGGCCACGTCACCTACAGCCGCTTGGACAGTGAACCCGAGCTAATGTCCGTAGGATTACCCCTGAAGACCAGGACGTGTAAAGTGGTGAATCCTGATACCTTGGAGCCGACACCAGTGGGAGAGACCGGGGAGCTACTGGTTACCTCCGACTATACCGTAAAGAACTATTGGAAAAAACCGGAGGAGACAGCACGGTCTTATGTGGAAATAGAGGGAAACGTCTACTACCGAATGGGGGATTATGTCCGGCAGGATGAAAGGGGGGAAATTTACTACGTAGAGAGGTCTGCGGATATCATAAAGTACAAGGGATATAGGATCTCTGCCTCCGAAATCGAGGCGGTGCTGCAAGATCATCCAACGGTCATAGGGGCATGCGTTGTGGGCGTCCCTGACGAGAGGGTTGGGGAACGCATCAAGGCAATGGTCGTGCTCAAGGAAGACGCCAGGGGCGTAAATGCACCCGAGCTGGCGAGATGGTGTCGAGAGAGGCTCGCTCCCTATAAGATCCCACAATATGTAGAATTCAGGGACATGTTGCCAAAATCCAAGGTGGGAAAACTCCTGAGGCGGGAAATAAGGGATGAGGAACGGAGGAGAGTCTCAGAGCAAGCGTCGTGATGGGGAGATGATATGGAAATATATGACGAACTGGTAATGAGCGCCTTCGACCGGGCGTGCGAGAAATATCCACATAAGACCGCAATAATCTATATCGGCCAAAGGTTTTCTTACATCGAGATGAGGGAGTTAATCCATCGATTTGCAACGGCCCTTCATGATTTGGGGGTCAGGCGCAACGACAGTGTTATGCTCTATATTCCCAATTGCCCCCAATTCCTGATTGGATATTTCGGCACCCAGCACATTGGGGCCATACCCGTACCGGTTTCCCCCATTTACACGGCATACGAGATGAGATATTTGATTAATGATGCTGAGGCCGAGACGGTTCTCTGCCAGGATACGAATTTCAGATATGTCAAAGAGGTTTTCCCAGATACCTGCCTTAAGAGGGCTATTATCACGAACTATGCTGATTTACTCCCTCTCTACAAGCGAGTAATTGGGGCCTTGTTCGACAAAGTCCCAGATGGGGTTATTGAGCGAGGCGAAAATATTTATTCCTTTCGGGACCTCATCCGGAAATATCCACCCGAGCCACCGAAGGTGGATATCAACCCTCGGGATCACCTTAGCTATATACTCTACACCGGTGGGACAACTGGCTTTCCCAAGGGATGCATTTCCACCCATACCGGAATGGTATCATTCGTCAATGAGATTCGGGCAGTAGGCGAGGGCTATATCTCCGAGGGAAATGAAGTATTCATCATGGTAAATCCCCTCTTTCACCAGATGGCCCAGGGCATCATTTTGGGAATGGGTCTAACCAAGGGGAATACTGCCGTACTGATGCCCATACCGCAGGTAGATGCCATCTTAGAGGCGATACAGAGACATCGGGGAACTCTTTTCTTGGGCGCTCCGACCCTTTACCGCATGATATTGGAAAACGACAGACTAAACTTCTACGACTTAGGCTCTCTGAGATACTGCTGGAGCGGTGGGGATGTCCTTCCCCTGGAGGTTTACAATCGGTGGAAGGAGAAATTCGGCGTGCCAATATTCCAGGTGTACGGTTCAACGGAGGTAGGCTTTACCGCCATGAGCCCCCTGGACAGGGAACCGATTCAAGGGAGTATCGGAGTTCCCCTTCCCTCCCGGGAGATTAAGATCGTCAACCCGGATACGCTGGAAGAGGTGCAACCTGGCACGGCAGGGGAATTGTTGGTCACCTCGGAATATATCTCCAAGAGCTACTGGAAGAAACCGGAGGAAACCGCTGCTTCCTATGTGGAGATTGACGACAAAATCTGGTACCGAATGAAGGATTACGTCCGGATGGACAAAGATGGACAACTGTACTACGTCGATCGAAGTGCCGATGTCATAAAGTATAAGGGGTACCGGGTCTCCTGTTCCGAAATAGAATCCATATTGCAGGACCACCCGGCGGTCATAGGGGCATGCGTGGTCGGTGTTCCTGATCCCAAGGCGGGAGAACGCATCAAGGCGATGGTCGTACTCAAGCAAGATGCCAGAGGCGTGGGCGGATCTGACCTGACCAGTTGGTGTCGTGATAGGCTCGCCCCTTATAAGATCCCGAGCTATATAGAATTTAGGGACATGTTGCCAAAGTCCAAAGTGGGAAAACTCCTGAGGCGGGAAATCAGGGATGAGGAACGAAGACGGACTGCCAAAGGCGAAAAGAGAATAATGGTTTAAGGGAAAAGGTTGTCGCTGGGCTGGAAGGAGAAGCTATAGTCCGAAGTAAGCTGACTTCACATCCGGGTTATCCATGAGCTCCTGGGAGGTCCCCTCCAAGACCGCCCCCCCATTTTCGAGCACATATCCGTAATCTATGACGGGCAAGATCGGCCTGGCATACTGTTCCGCTATTAATATGGTAATTCCCGTCTGCTCATTGATGTCCCTGATGGCCCGGGCAAGCATTGCCTCTATCATAGGGCTTAACCCGAGGAGGGGTTCGTCCAGCAGGAGTAACTTGGGCTGTGCCATCAGGGCCCTTCCAATGGCGAGCATTTGCTGCTCACCACCGCTGAGAAAGCCTCCTTCCCTCCTTTTCAGGTCTTTGAGGGCCGGGAAAAGGCTAAAAACATATTCAAGGGTTTTCTTGGCTTGCGATCTCGTCGCCAAGTAGCCCCCTATTTTCAAATTCTCCAGTGCACTGCTTTCGGAGAAAATCCTGCGCCTCTCCGGGCAGAGGATAATCCCCTTCCTTGCCCTTTCGCTGGGCTTCATACTGATAATATCCTTCCCCTCATAGAGGATGCTTCCGAGGACCGTTATCCTCTCCCCTCCCCGCATTTCCTCCTTCTTCTTGATGTCCAGGATGATCCCCGAAATGGTATACATGAGCGTGGACTTTCCGGCGCTGTTGGCACCGAAAACTCCCGTAATTTTGCCCTTGGAACATTCCATGCTGATATTATTGATGGCAATCGCATTTTCATAAAACACCATGAGGTTCTTCATTTCCAGCATTAGGCTGCCTCCGTTCCCAAATAAGCTTCCCTCACCTTATCGTTCCCCATGACTTCCTCTGGGGTGCCTTCGGCAAGCTTTTCCCCGAAGTTCATAACGATGGCCCTATTGGCCAGCCTGAAGAGCTCCCTCAATCTATGCTCTATCATCATTACCGTTATGCCTTCTATTTGCAACTTCTCCA
The DNA here is from genome assembly GCA_964346935.1 of uncultured Syntrophobacterales bacterium. Taxonomy (GTDB): domain Bacteria; phylum Desulfobacterota; class BSN033; order WVXP01. The sequence continues at coordinate 1,220 of CAYFXP010000014.1, read as the reverse complement.
TTAAGGGAACCATCGTTACTATTTCAGCCATACTGAGACCCGAGAAAATTTCATCACATATGATGATTTCAGGCCTCAAGGCAATACACCTCGCGAGCTCGAGACGTTTCAGATACCCGAGCGGCAGGGATGAGGCCGTCTTATACGGAACATGGGCATCCCTCTCGAACCCTATCTCCTCCAAAATATCGATGGCAACTGCATCCCTATCCCCAAGCCTCCCTCCCCTGGTGCGGCGAACCCGCGGTGAGTTTAGGGGGACTATGAGGTTCTTGAACGCGGACAAGCTATGATAGGGTCTCATTATTTGAAAGGTCCTTGTAACCCCAAGGTCAGCGATCTGATGGGCTTGCAAGCCGGTAATTCTCTTGTCTTTGAAGAAAACCTCCCCTGAATCCGGTTTTACAAAGCCAGTGATGATGTTGACAAGTGTCGTCTTTCCCGAGCCGTTGGGACCGATAACCCCAAGAATTTCGCCCTCTGCCAAATCAAGGCTCATATCGCTTATCGCTTGCACGCCGCCAAATGACTTTCTAACCCCTCTTACCCTGAGGATAACTTCGCCGTTCATACCTATACTTCTTCCCAGTGTTCAAACTGATGATACTTCCGTTGAAGGTAGTTCATCAATCCTTCTGGCTTGTACACGATGAAACCGATCAAGATAAAACAATAGAGTACCACCCTGAGCTGACCGAATCCACGCAATGCCTCCGACATTGGCGTCAGGATGAAGGCACCGAGCACCGGTCCAACCAGAGTTCCCATCCCTCCCAGTACCGCTGCTGCTATGGGGAGAATGGAGAAGTCCATAGCGAACAACGATATGCCGAGCCATCCGTAAAGGTGACTCAGATATGCACCGCCAAAGCACCCCATCAGTGATGCGATAAAGACGGCTTTCGTCTTGTATGTTGTTATATTGATGCCGGAGGCCCTGACTGCCTGGTCGTTATCCCTTATGCCTCGCAAAATGAGGCCAATATCCTCATTGACTAACCTTCTCATGGCGAAGAGCGAGAAAATAACTACGCCCAGGATCAAATACTGCTCAACCCAGATGTTGGGGAAGGTGTCAAGGGCACTAATCCCCTCAGTGCCCCGGAAGACATTGAGGGCAACAATGATAAAAACCGCCAGCAATGGAAACATGAAGCTCACGATGGCGAAGTAGATGCCCCGTAATCGTAAACATGGGAGTAAAACCAAGGTGCTGATAA
>CAYFXP010000013.1:0-2257 GCA_964346935.1 uncultured Syntrophobacterales bacterium | reverse complement strand
TTGGCAATGTGATTGGCAGCTCAGGTTCGGCCATTCCTCTATTCCAGGAACAGATCGCCCGAGGCGGTCCTGTGACGGTGACCGATCCAGAGGCGACCCGATACTTCATGAGTATATCTGAGGCTGCTCAGTTGATCCTCCAGGCTGGGGCTATGGGAGAGGGTGGCGAGATCTTCGTCCTGGATATGGGTAAGCCCGTGCGCATCGTGGATATGGCTCGGGACTTAATCCGCCTCCATGGGTTTGAACCCGACCAGGACATCCCGATTCAGTTCATCGGCCTCCGTCCCGGTGAGAAGCTGAGCGAGGAGCTGATCACCCAAGGGGAGGGGATTGTGGCCACCGGCCACGAGAAGATCCTGGTCCTCCGTGGAAACACCTACGACCTTATAAACCTCAACGCTCACATCGACGAACTCCTCGCTATTTCCCACACGTACGATCCTCTCGCCATAAAGACGAAACTCCAGCAGATCGTTCCCGAATACGCTCCCCAACTTTAATTCTGGAACATTGTGTTTGTCTGGCTAAAGGGCAATTCCGAGATTCATTGTTCATTATCTGCCTCTCGTAGCCGTCTCGCCCCAGTAAAGGACGAACTCCGCATTGATCAAGTGGGAGGGATATCGTTCCAGGGTCTCGCTAACGTTTTGAGAAAAGCCCCTTTTCCCGAGTTAGGTCGGGGATCCCTTAATGAGATCGGGTCTTTAAAAGGATTGCCCAGACGGTGGGAAGTGATAGCCATTGGGAACGTTCTTCGGGAGGTATCGAAAATGTGAGGGACATCCATGGGTCAGAGCTTCTTATGCCCTCATGCACCTATGGTTGCAGAAGAATTCCTCATCGGAATTATCCAGAGGTTTACATTTTCAGATGTTCTTGAGGAACCCCTTGGACTTCAAAGTGACCTTTTCTACCACTCCAATCAGCCATTGAAGAAATCTGATGGGGGATTCCCTTCCAACTTTAATGAGGAGATAGATTCCCAAAGCAGTTAACAGAATGTTCGGGGCCCAACAGGCAACCACAGGAGGGAGCGTTCGGTTGTTAGACAGAATTTCCCCTGAGGTGAGAAGCATGTAGTAAGCCAGGACGACGAGGATGCCCAGAATGAATCCGTAAGATTTTCCTGACCGCCTCGGTTGAACACCCAAGGGGATTCCGATCAAGCCGAAGACGATGCAGGAAAAGGGGATGGAGAATTTCATATGCAGATCCATGAGATATTTGGTAAAATCTTGATGCTGGGATTTCTTGATCTTAATCTTCTGCATAAGTTTACCGATGGACATCTCCCATCTCCTGGCACGGAACTTCCGAATCCTAGAGAGATCACCCCCAAATGTGAACTTCTGGACCAAAGCCTCTGATTCGATTCTCACATAGGACTTGGAGCCTTCGCCTAGCTGATCGCCGGTCACACCGGCTAAATTCAATACTATTTCCTGGGAATTCGGATCGGTAGCGAAATACCCCTCATCGGCGAGGATGGTTCTGGTAGCTCCTTCTCCTTTTTCCGGCTCACTATGAATGAAAATCCCTCGTAGCCTATTACCCCCGGGGGAGATTTCCTGGACATATATGACTACGCCGTCAAAGCTGTCATTGAAGGTCTTTTCCTTGAGCGCGGTGTAAGCCTTTGTCTTTGCGATATCGAAAAGCGTGTGCATTAACCCTCGGTTACCCCAAGGGAGGGCATATATGACCAAGAAGGTGGTTAGCAGATAGGCAACTGTGGACAAAAGAAGCACCGGGGGAGTCAATTGATAGAGGCTTATTCCGGACGCCTTTAGGGCAGTAATTTCATTATCGCTGGAGAGCATGGCAAAGGTGACCAGCACTCCCAAAAGCAACGAGATAGGGATTATGAGAAAGAGTGACGACGGAAAGAAATAGATGAGGAGCTTGCCGATGTCGAAGAGGTTGACACCTTTGTTGACGAGAAGTTCGGTAAGGTAGAGCGTCTTTCCCATCATGAAGACGACGGAAAAGATCAGCAGACCGACGACAAAAGAAACGAATATTTCCTTGGACAGATAGAGATAAAGGGTTTTTTTCATTAATTTCGGATTCTAAGGATAAGGGCTTGCCTTGTCAAGCGAAGCCTGGAACTCCCCGCATTTCCTTGACAATATTCGCCGTTTGTTTTAGCTTTAATTCCGGATTTGTCGGAATATCTTTCTTTTCCAGGCTTCATCATTAATCCGGGCAAGGATACGCTGATTATCCTTGTGTTCTCAGGCAGTAATAGAGATAG
>CAYFXP010000012.1:0-5855 GCA_964346935.1 uncultured Syntrophobacterales bacterium | reverse complement strand
GGTTCCTCCATGATGCCGGGAAAGGTAAACCCGGTCATCGCCGAATCTCTGATCCAGATTGGGGCCCAGGTCATTGGAAATGACCTCGTCGTCACTCTGGGGGGACAGGGGGGCTACTTTGAGCTCAATGCCATGATGCCGGTAATGGCGTACAACCTGATTCAGTCAATCCAAATCTTGGCTACAGGAGGCGACAATTTCCGTACACGGTGTATCGAAGGCCTCAGAGCCGATGAAGAGCGCTGCAGGGAGATGGCGGAACAGAGCTTGGCCTTGGCTACTGCCTTGGTTCCAGGAATTGGATACGATAAGGCGGCTGAAATCGCGCAAAAGGCCTACGCGTCCAATAAAACCATCAAAGAGGTGGCGAGGGAAGAGGGGCTCCTCCCGGAGGAAAAGCTCGAGGTGCTGCTCGACCCGAGGAGGATGACCGATGGTGGAATCCTCAAATGAGGGACCTCAACCAGCGAATGGCTATTGGACTTCCACGATTAGCTCTACCTCCACCGGCGCCCGCCGGGGGAATTCGCTCGTCCCAATTGCAAGCCTCGAATGCTTCCCCTGCTCCCCGAAGATTTTAATCAACAGGTCCGATGCGCCGTTCATCACCTTGGGTTGTTCTCCAAACCCGGGGGCGCTGTTGACGAAACCCGTTACCCGAACAACCCTACGAACTCGATCCAACGCTCCCACTGCGGATTTGACGGCTGCCAAGCAGTTCAGTGCCGCGACTCTTGCACACTCATACCCTTCTTCCACGGTGAGGTCGCTCCCCACCTTGCCCCTCGCCTTCAGTTGCCCTCGAACAGAGGGAAGTTGACCCGATGTAAATACATAGCTCCCCGAATGTACCGAGGGGACATAGGAAGCCACCGGTTTGGGAACCTCGGGCAGTTCTTGCCCTAAACTCTCTATCGTTTCTTCGATTTCCGCTAACCTCACCCCCTTTATCTCCTCAACCGATCCGTTGTTGGAATTGGTATCAGAATTCAAACACTTGATGCATGGTTTGATATCCGGCATTAGGGTACCACTAAATGTATCTAATCCCGATGTGAAGATACCATTTTCCGCAATGACTCTTAGCCGAGTATCCTTCCTGTAAAAGCCTCCTACTTTTTAATGTTCTCTTTACCACGTGATTGCGACATATGCAAACCAGAAGGGGGCTTGAAAATTTCGATTTCCATTAACAAGAAAATCTCTTATAATCCCGACAAATGGAGCTGGCCGATGCTCAAAACACTCCCCCTCGGTAAACTGAACTTCGACATCCTCGAGGACCTCTTGGAGAAATACCCCGGGATCCGGGATGAACGCTTAGTCGTCGGACCAAAGGTCGGCGAGGATGCCGCCATCATCGATTTTCCCGATCGATACCTGGTGGCGAAAACGGACCCCATCACCTTTGCCATGGATGAAATCGGGTGGTATGCGGTTCATATCAATGCCAACGATATCGCCATCAGAGGGGCAAAGCCGAAGTGGTTTCAGTCGGCCATCCTCTTGCCCGAGGGACGTGCGACGCAAGGCCTCGTTGAGGAGATCTTCAACCAAATATCCCGAGCCTGCCGGGAATTGAGAGTAGCCATCGTGGGAGGACATACGGAAATTACCTACGAACTGGACCGCGCCATAGTCGTGGGATCTATGTTCGGGGAAGTGGAGAAGGAAAAACTGGTAACCACCTCAGGAGCAAGGCCGGGGGATGATATTCTGCTCACTAAGGGCATCGTCATTGAAGGTACGGCCATTATCGCCAGGGAAAAGCACGAAGACCTGCGAGAAAGGGGATATGATGAGCGATTTATTCTAAGGTGTAAAAGCTACCTCTACGAGCCAGGGATATCAGTGGTGAATGACGCCCTCTTAGCCAATCAATTCGAGATTCACGCCATGCATGACCCCACTGAGGGAGGCCTGGCAACTGGCCTATATGAAATGGCACGGGCCTCAAGGGTGGGCATCCTCATCTACGGTGATAAAATCGATATCCTTCCCGAATCTGAAAGGCTTTGCACCGAGTACGGCCTCGATCCCCTGGGTACCATCACTTCGGGATCCCTGGTATTGACGGCCGGTCCGGAGAATTCCCAAAAGGTATTGGAAGCATACCGCGAATCCGGGATAAGCGCATCGGTGATAGGAAGGATTGAAGAGAGGAGTTTTGGGATAAAGATCATCAAAGACGGAAAAACGATGGACCTCACATGGTCCGAAAAGGACGAGATCACACGGATTTTTGAGTAATTACCCTAGTTGAGGCTTCGATCTGGATAATGCACTGTTACAGCGATCCCCTGTTCAATGAAAACATCACTCTATGCCTCCGTGTTTCCTTTCGTACCATACCCTTTACCTCGAGGTATTTCAGATGAGCAATCGCCTCCCCGGTGGCAAGCCATTTTTGCAGAAGGGGAGCCCGATCCCAAGAGCCATAGTGAATATCCCAGCTCATCTGGGACGCAACCCCAAAGGCATCCTCGCTACCTTTTTCCAAGATGAAGAGTACCTCATCGGCCCTGTTCTGGTGGTGAAGCCTCAGTTCCTGGATTCGCTGTCTACAATTCCCAAAAACTGCCCTATGGCCAGGCAATACAAGCTCTAAATCAGTGTCATAGACCTTGTCTAAACTCTCCAGATATTCCCTGAGAGGATCCCTTTCATCGGACCATAATTGAATGTTGGGGGTTATGTCTTTCAGAATATAGTCTCCGGCTACGAAGACTCTCTCGTTGGGCTCATAGAGACACATATGACCCCGAGTATGGCCGGGGGTTTCCACGCATTTAACACGCATTTAAACAGATAGTCTCCAATTGTGATCGTGTCGTTCTCCTTCAAAATGCTAAAAGGCATGTATGCCTTTAATCCATATTTATTGCCTGGAATTTCATGAAGGACCGCTTGAGAATCTTTTCCAGGAAAACCTCTCGTACAAACGAAATTAACCAGTTTTTCCCAAGGCGGGCCAGATCTAATCGTTTCAGCATCTCCCTGGTTAAAGTATACAGTCGAGGTATTGGCCTTGAGGTTGGAGAGGAGGCCAATGTGATCTGCGTGCAGATGGGTAATAAAAAAGTCGTTCTTCCTCAAATCCACTCCAAGGCCCTTTAACCCAGCCAGCATTACATCCATACATGGTTTATGGTTCCACCCCGTATCAATGATTAGATTCCGGTCCGACGCCTTTACCACATAGGAGTTGGTAGCTTTAAGCAGGCTCCCGAGAAGCGGGATTTCGATTCTGTAGAGATTCGGTAGGATCTCTTCAATCTTCGGCAAGCTCACAGTCCTTTGATCAAATTCATAATTCTAAAAAAAGGATCCAAACGATATAACTGAATATCACCTCCTCTGACACAAACTTCTTTGGATATCTCGCCCTCATCTCATCCGGTGCTGAGTCAATCCCGTTTTTCATTAACCGCCCATCCTCCCGAAAAGGGGTCTACGGTCATGGTTCTTCCTTCGGTTCCCTCCCGAAGACAACCATGGTTTCCCTATCCTCGTCTCCTTTTGGAGAATCCCGCCTCGCCTGAGCTTCCTCTTCCAAGCGCGTCGGAAGCCCCTTCGTCACCTTGGCTGATTCAATCTCCTTTCTCATCTCATCTATTGCCCTCTCTACTTCCCTCAACCTCTCCTCCATGACTTTCCTGTGGGAGATTTCCGCCACCTCCAGAAGTCTCTCAAACCGCTTGTAGATCTTATTGTTCTTGGAATCCCAGTAGATATTGGTCACGATAAATAAAACAACGATCATTGATGTAATGGCGATCACGTATCCAAGATGTTCCATCGATGTATCCTCCAAATTAAAAACAATAATAATAACGATTACTTTTACACAATATCATTAGATAAATCAACAAAATAATGCTGGAGTTTGCTCAATTTTGTCGAGAACACCGTTCTTCATGAGCGAAATCTGCTGGAGAAGTGAGGTACCTATCGAGGTTACCATTTTGGAAGTCTGTTGCCCGGGTTCCCTGGAGCGAACAAATATACAGTGTTGCAGTCATGCAGTGCTGCGGTCCTGCAGTTGGAAAGGCGAAAGGCGTTTGAGGCCAGAGGGGAGAGGCGGAAGGCGAAATGTCAAATGACAAATGCCAAATGGCAAAGGTGAGAGGCTAAGGTTGAGGTTGAGGTTAAGGAGAAGGTCAAGGCTGGAGACGGAAGGGGAATTATCAAATCTCTAATGCAAAAAAGATCTATAACGAGTCACCAGTCACGAGCACGAAAGATACGGACACCGACACGAAACACGAACACGAAAGTCAATGTCAAAGTTCAAAGTTGAGAATCCTTGGAAAACTAGAAAAACGAACTCTGAGCGAATGCGAATTCGGGCAACAAACCGGAAGGCGTTGAAGCGAAGGCACAATGGTGTTCTCTCAAGAACAACAAAACCTGTTATGAAATCAAAAGATTAGGGAAATCCTGCCAATAAAAATCAGGGAACTCCGGAATAATTCTTAGAGCTTTCTTCCTTCCTTGTGAAAATCGGAATTGACAGGAAAGGGAAAGAAAACGGATCATATAGAATCTCCAAAAAGTTCGCGTTGGAGGAAAGTGATGGATAGGGAGCAGATCTACCGGGAGATTACCGTATTGAGCCTCGAACAGGCTTTAGCCTTGCCCTATGGTACCTATCGACTCGTGCAAGAAGGAATGAGGGTAATCCGTATCGAAGCTCCACCCAGAGGTGACCCAAACCGCTATGTGGGGATTGAGGCCTTGGGGGAAAGCGGGATGAATTCCTATTTCCTATCGGTGAATGCGGGAAAGGAGTCCATTACCTTAAACCTCAAGGAAGAAGAGGGGAAAAACCTTCTCTACGACCTCATTCGAACCCTAAGGGTAGATATCCTCGCCTCCAACCAAATCCCGCGAAACTATGCAAAACTGGGCATCGATTATGAAACCCTGAAAAGGGTGAAGGAGGATATCATCTGGGTTGGGATAAGGGGCTACGGACCCGATATTTTTGAGCCCGCTTATGATCCCATCATCCAGGCCGAATGCGGCCTCATGGAGATCAATGGGGAAAGGGAACGCAGCCCCATGAACATCGGTGTCCCCATTGTTGATATGGGGGCGGGGGAGCATGTGTATGGGCAGATCATGAAGGCCTTATTTGAGAAGGTGTTAACGGGACAGGGCAAGAGAATCGACATCAGCCTTTTCGAAAGTGGGCTCTCCTGGCTGAGTACCCATCTCCCCATGGCCATGAGCTTTGGCCAAGAAATATCACGCCGTGGAAACACCCACCAATTCTTCACCCCCGTTTACCTCTATGAGACAAAGGACGGCTGGGTATACATCGCCATTGGCACTGATCGCCAATGGGAGTCCCTGGTCGCCCTTCCAGGGTACAAACACCTCAACCAGGTCGAATACAAGACCAACTCCGGGAGGTCCGCTGACTCGGAGTATATCGTCCAAGAAATCCAGAAAGTTGTCCACAAGAAGGCCAGCGAAGAACTTGTAGCCCAGATGAGGTCCGCGGGGATCGTTGCCGGAAAAGCGAGGATTCTGAGAGAGGTTTCCAAGGACTCCATGGTTCAGAATAAGAAATTGACGAGCAAGGATACAAAAACGGACACCGAAATCACCCTGGGGAGCGCGCCTCTCATGACCCCATATCTTAAATCCATGGGGCGCCGCCTGCCGTTCCCCCCTAGGCTGGGGGAGCACAACGAGGCAATCTACGGAGGCGATTTGGGGGTGAGCCAAAATAAGATTGCGGAATTGAGGCAGAAGGGAATGATTTAATGTAACGGCCCTTTGGTATTGCAGTGCTGCAGTCAAATAAGGAAAAAATCCTAAATCCGAAACACTAAATACTAAACAAT
>CAYFXP010000011.1:0-10667 GCA_964346935.1 uncultured Syntrophobacterales bacterium | reverse complement strand
CCACAAAGGATCCGAGCCTGGAAGCAGCTGCCGAAAAATATAACATTCAGACCCTCAAATGGCCGGCGCTTTCCGGCGGGAAAATTCAACCGGGCAAAGGCGCCATCGGCCTCGTGATGGAATACCGGGACAAAACGGTTAAAATTCCCCTGATCCATGTCACACGGCTCCCCCTCATCGGGACGCACTATGAGCTCGTTGAGCTGGAAAAGATGGAGGAGATCATTGTCGGTAACTTGGAATCCCTCATCGAGATCAATGAAGACCTGGGATACCTCGCGGATCACGGCACGCTGAAGCTCTGGGCCCCCTCGCCGGCGGGCCCCATGGGAAGGAGGGACGGGGATGTCGCCTCAAACTTCAGAAGCCTCGTCTCGGAGAACTACACCATCAAGAATGTCAATCTGAAGGATGAGGTAATACCCGAGGGCATCAACTGCCTCGTGGTAGCGCGACCGACGGAAACCTTCACCGACTATGAGCTGTTTCAAATCGACCAGTTCCTGATGCGGGGAAAAAACCTGGCTCTCTTCCTCGATGCCTTCAACGAGGTCATTACGCCTCAACAGCAGCAGAGGCCACCTGGATACAACCCGGGGCCGACGTACGTCCCTCTCAATACGGGGCTTGAAAAGCTGTTGGAGCACTACGGTATCCGCATCAGGAAATCATACGTCATGGACGAGAACTGCTACAGACAACGGCTTCCAGCAGCGTACGGCGGTGGTGAACAGGCCATCTACTTCGCTCCCCTCCTCAAGAATGAGTTCATCAACAAGGATTTGGCCTTTATGGAGATTATTAAGGGGTTGATTACCCTCAAGATCTCGCCCCTGGAGCTCAATACCGAACGGATCGCCGAAAGCGGTTTGGAGGTCTACAAGCTCTTCGCCTCATCGGAGAAATCCTGGGAAATGCGCGGACGGATCAACCTCAATCCCATGTTCATCCGACCACCCCAGTCAGCCGATGACCAGCAAAGTCTCCCTCTGGCATACTTGCTCGAAGGAGAATTCCCCAGCTATTTCGCGGGAAAACCCATCCCCGAAAAAAAACCGCGGGGCGGGCCTCCCGAAAAAAAGGAAGAAAAAGAGGAACCCGAGAAAAAAGCCGATGCCGAGCTCTCAAAAATCACGGGCGAAACGGAAATCCGCTCAAAGGGAATACCGAGTAGGGTTCTTCTCGTGGCGTCATCCGAGATGCTCAGGGACAATTTACTCGGCGCGAGGGGGAGAAGTCCCAATTCTATGTTCATCATGAACGTGCTGGATTACCTGAACAACCGGGAAGACATCGCCGTCATGCGAAGCAAGGTGCAGCGTTTCAACCCCTTGCGGGATACGGGGGCGGGCATCAAGACCTTTGTCAAATCCCTCAATATTGTCGGTCCTGCGGTAGTGGTGGTACTCTTTGGACTTATGGTCTGGTACCGCCGACATTCACGAAAGAAACACATCCAAATGATGTTCCAGAAACAGGGAAAGCAACCATGAAGGTGAAGAAAGAGTACAGCATCCTCGTCGCCATTATAGTGGCACTGGTCCTGTATCTCGCGCTCCGTGAGCAAGAAAAGACCCACTACCGATTACCGAAATTACCCCGCGTAGCCGGAACGGAAATCTCCAAGATCGAGATCTCCAAGCCCGAGGGTTCTATTATCCTGAGCAAAAGAGACAACAGCTGGTATATCGACCCGAAGGGATATTCGGCCGAGAGCCAGAAGATCAAAGACATGCTGGTCACTATCGAGAAGCTCACCTTGACAGCCCTGGTGTCGGAATCGAAAACCTATAGCCGCTACCATCTCGGTAACGACAAGAAGATCAGGGTCAGAGCTTGGGCGGGAAACAAATTGAGGCGGGAGTTCGAGGTGGGCAAAGCAGCACCCTCGCTCCGACACACCTTCGTAAAGATCGCCGGCGATGACCGCGTCTACCACGCCCGGGATAACTTCAGGGGCAAATTTGACCAGACGATGGAGGATCTTTGGGACAGGACCGTCTTCTCCTTTGAGCGAAGCGAAATCGAAGGGATACACATTAGCAAGGGCGAACAATCGATCCTCTTTAGCCGTAAGCAGATCCCTGTGGAAGTCAGCGCGGGTCAAAAGCCTGATGCGGAAAGCCCATCTTCCCCAAAACCGGAAATACTTTGGCAGAGTGCTGGCGGCAAAAAGGCCGATAAATCCACGATCAACCGCCTGCTGACCACCCTTTCAAACCTGCGGTGTGAGAAGTATCTGGAGGGCCGCAACAAAGACGATTTTAAGGACCCAATTTACAGCCTTAAGCTGAAGGGAGCAGAGGAATATACCCTCGCAATATTCGCCAAAACGAATAAGGAAGCTAAAAATTACCCGGCCACTTCCTCCCAGAGCGATTTCCCCTTCCTGCTGAGCGACGGGCAGGCGGAGGGGATCATGAAAAACCCTGATGAGATGCTGGAAAAGCCCGAAAAATCATAAGCACCACTTTACAAGGATTCATGCCATATAGAAACCACCGTTAACATCGAGGGTCACCCCGGTCACATAGTCTGAGAGATTGCTCGCGAGAAAGAGAACGGGGCCGGCAACATCTTCGGGTCGGGCCAGATGGCCCAAAGGAATCATCGATAAAATCCTCTCTCGATAGTCCTCGGTACGAGTCGACCATTTTTTCTCGACACGTTGTGTCAGCGTTACGCCCGGCGCCACCGCGTTTACCGTGATATTAAAGGGCCCGAGCTCTTTGGCAAGCTGCCGCGTTAAGCCCTGAATCCCGGCCTTTGCGCTCACATAGTTAGGCCCCGAAAGCTGGCTGAAGAACCGCCCGGCAACGGAGGAAACATTCACGATCTTGCCGCTCTTCTGTTTCTTCATATGGGGAATCGCTGCCTTACAGCAAATGTATGTGCCGGTCAGGTTATTTCGGATGATTCTCTCCCATTCCTCAAGGTCAATATCCTCGATGGAGACCAAGGGGGAACCCCCCCCGGCATTGTTGACGAGAATATCTACCTTGCCGAAGGTTTCTACCGTCTTTGTGACCATATCCTTCACTTCATCCTCCCTGGTAGTATTGGCCGCCACGCCGATGCAGTTGACGTTTTCCTCCCTGAGATTCCCGATGAATGCATCCAACCTATTCTTGTCCAATGCCACAACAGACAAACTCGCCTCCTCTTTGGCAAAGAGCTGCACGATGGCCTTCCCAATCCCCCGGGATCCTCCCGTCACTATCGCTACTTTATCCTTTAGCATTGCCACCTCCTTTTCCTTAATCACCACCGTGGGATGACAGATGAGAAAAGATGTGATAGATTCTACCACCTAAAGCTATCCACAATTTTCTCATATGATTTCTCAACATGGAATAGTCAGGAGACCGGAGTTTCCTCAATTTTTTCGAGAACGCCATCGTTCACGAGGAGAAATTAGATACCTGGGATTTCGGAAAAGGAGCTCTGAGCGCGAATTGATATTTTTTCGACAATCACTCCTAGATTACCCGCGCGGGTGCAAACCCGATTCTCGGTTGAAGATGGCGTAAACGCTGGAATCGTCGAAAAAATATGGTTGAGCGGCGAGGAGCGACTTTTCCGGAGATCCCGTTGACAAAAATCAGGAAACTCCGGTCAAAAGAGGGCTAAAATCTCACGACAGTACGGAGGTAGCCACGATGAAATGGACGAACAAGCTAAAGAGAACATTGGGTAACGGCGATGTGGCATTGGGGACTGCAACATTCTCTAATAATCCCACCATCGTGGAGGTCGCCGGCTACAGCGGATTGGATTTCATCCGAATAGATAACGAGTACTCATGGCGGCGAGACGAGTCGATGGAACATATGATTCGAGCCGCTTACCTCGCTGAAATTACGCCGATCTTGCGGGTTGACAAGGGGGATCATTACCTCATCAACAAGGCTCTGGCAAGTGGCGCAGGGGGTGTTTTGGTGCCGGACATCACGACCAAGGAGGAGGTCCAACAACTCATAAGGGCTGCGAAGTATCCGCCGGAGGGCGCCCGGGGATATAACAGCTTCTGTTTTTCGGGCCAGTGGGGGGCAATGGGGGTCGAGGATTGGTTAGTTCGGAATCAAAAGGAAATTTTGGTTGGCATCATGGTTGAAAATGAGCACATAATCGGCCAGCTCGACTCCGTCTTATCGATGGAAGGACTCGACTTTGTCCTCTTCGGCCCGGCCGACTATTCAATGTCGATAGGGCTGGGAGGGCCTCAGAAGAATCACCCGAAGGTCCAAGATGCCATCAAAAAAACCGTAGAGGTGGCGGACAAATACGGCAAACCCGTAGCGATTGGCGTCGGCCAACCCCTGGAGGAGGAGGCGAGGAAATACATCGATCTAGGGTGCAGGATGTTGGAAATCGGCAACGACGTAAGTGTTCTCAGGTCCGTCTGGAAAGCCGTATCGAACACGATTAGGAAGGCTTAAAATAGTTGGGCCGAAAACAGAACTACCCTTTATGAGGGCACGAAAGTGGAGGCGATTCTCGGCCTCCGCTCTTTCAACAAAGGGGGCTGTGTCATAAGCTCACCGGTAAACCCCTTGCCCTCAGATATTCCTTCACCTCTCGGATGATCAAAATACGATAGTGGAAAACCGAGGCGGCGAGTAAAATCCCGGCCCCACCTTGGATTACCGCTTCATGGAAATGCTCCAGCTTTCCCGCCCCGCCGGAAGCCACAACGGGTACATCGACGACATCCGAAATGGCCTTCGTGAATTCCAGGTCATAGCCGGCCTGGGTCCCATCACCATCCATGCTGGTGGGAAGGATTACCCCCGCTCCCAGCTCCTGGCATTCCCTGGCCCACGCAATAGCGTCTCTTCCCACTGGCTTGGTGCCACCTGAGACCACCAGCTCAAATCCGGATGGCATTTCATTGTTCCTGCGGGCATCGATGGCTATCGTAATCCTCTCCGAGCCGAATGATCTCGCCGCCTCCGAGACCAGCTTCGGATCCCTTATTGCCGCGCTGTTCATGGAAACCTTGTCCGCACCACTCTTCAGCACCAATTCAATGTCCTCCAAGCCTGAAATCCCCCCTCCGACCGTAAGGGGAATATCTATAACCGAGGATACACTTTTGACCCACTCCAGTCTGGTTTTTCGGTTCTCCAGGGTGGCTGCTATATCGAGCATAGCCAGCTCATCGGCTCCCTCTTTCTGGTAGAATTCGGCGTTTTCCACGGGATTTCCAGCATCCTTCAGATTGACGAAATGGATACCCTTGACTACCCGCCCCTCTTTCATATCGAGGCACGGCATGACCTTAATCGTCTCCATTGTCTCTCCCCTGTTTCGTTATTCTCGTTAAACCGATTATTGCTCCTTAGCTCCTACCACAGAGCCGGTGGGGAGTCAATCATTGACAAGCGGCATGAACGAGTACCATAATGGTAACGGAGGATCCTATGAATCAGGAAGGCACGTTCTTAGAGGTTCAGCTCTTTCGGAAGACATGGGTCTTGGCCCTGGTACTTCCCATATCGCTGTTTCTCGTCATACTCTTCGGCTACGGAATGATCAAGCAATTCATCCTGGGGCAACCCTGGGGAAACAGGCCTCTGCCCGATATAGCCCTGGCAATTATCGGACCGCTGGGGATTTTATTTGGAATCGGCCTCGTCTTTCTCTTCTATTCCGCAAAACTGATAACGAAAGTCCGAGAGGATGGGGTATACGTCCGTTTTTTCCCATTTACCCATCACAAAATAGCCTTTGAGGATATCAGGAACTGCGAAGCTCGAACGTACAGTCCGATCAAGGAATTCGGGGGGTGGGGCATTCGATATGGGAGAAGAGGAAAGGCTTACAACGTGAGCGGAAATCGGGGCGTTCAGCTGGAGCTTTCAGATGGTAAGCGATTTCTCATCGGCTCCCAGAGGCCGCAAGAACTCGCTCGGGCCATTGAGGAAAAGATGAAACGCGTACGGTAATACTGCAAAATCGAACCCTGGCTTCATTCAGTTCTGCTCATGAGGAGCCCCATGGATGGACCCCTCACTTGGCTAAATCGGGAAGGCCAATCTAACGCCAAGACCGACCTCATCGTCCAACTGTCCCCCACTTAACAATAAAAAGCTTCAAGGATGTCAATGAATCACCTGCTGAAGCCGGAAACGAATAACGGGAACAGGAAAGTGGGAATGGGGGAGGTCTTGATTTTTGCAGTTCCCTATGATGTTTTTACTCTATGGTATTGTGGATGAAAGTCGGCGGTTGCCCATGCGAAAATTCCATTTGGGGGAATTATACGGTGAGATCGGCGAAAACGGGAAATACCTGCACGCTCGGCAGAAGAGGGTTCCTCAAGGCCACTGCCTGCGTGCCGCTATGGCCGTCCCTGAAAATCTTGATGACTGAAGCCCGGGAGGGAAGGAACCGAGGGATACCGAAAATGCGGGCACGAGGAGATCAGTACAAGAACGCGCGCCGGGTATTGCTGAGCCAGGGATTCGATAAGCAATACGTGGAGGCCCTTTTCTCGGATCCACGGATGAAGCTGTACCCCGCAATCAAGAACGTATTGAATAGGCCATCGGAATTGCTCACATACGAGAAGTACCGGAGGGTCATGGCGGTCGACCAGAAGATAAGGGATGGCAGAATATTTTCCCGTAAGTATGCGGATGAACTCGAGGAGGCTGAGAAGAAATATCGTGTTGATGGACATTACATCGCTGCGATAATCGGCGCAGAGTCAGACTATGGCAGAAACCCCGGCAAATATAACCCGTTCGGGGTTTTCGTAACAATGATCGAGAGAATAACACATAAAAGGTCCTTCGGGGAAGTCGAGCTCGTCGAGCTCGCCCGTTTCTGCCGGAAGTACGATATCGATCCGCACTCGTTGAGGAGCTCTTACTCCGGGGCGATCGGAATCGCGCAGTTCATCCCCTCGCTGCTCAATAAGCTTTTCGTGGACGCAGATGGAGATGGAACGCCCGACCCAACAAAAGTTGTGGACGCGATTCACTCCATTGCCAATTATCTCAAGAATCATAGAGGATATGGATCCGGGTGGAATCTTGGAACCAAGGCTTCGCCCAGCAACAAGAATTGGCGCGCGCTGCTGGCTTATAACAATCACCCCAACTACGCCCGTGCCGTTTCGGAAATAGCCGAAGGAATCCTTCAATAGAAAACTGCCTTTTCGCCCAACGATTTCGATTCGGACTTAGATCTTCCATCTCATTGGAGTTGATATGAGGATACGATGTAAATGGGCCCGGGGAGACTCTCTCTCTATCGATTACCATGACAATGAGTGGGGAGTTCCCGAACATGATGATCGGAAATTGTTCGAATTCCTCATTTTAGAGGGCGCGCAGGCTGGGTTGAGTTGGCTGACGATCCTCAAGAAACGTCAAAATTATCGAGAAGCATTTGATCACTTTGACGCAAGAAAGATAGCGGAATACGATAGGAGAAAACTCGAAGAACTCCTCTCCAACAGGCGAATTGTGCGCAACCGACTCAAGCTCGAGGCAGCTATTCAGAACGCGAAGGCCTTTTTAGCCGTCCAGGGAGAATTCGGTAGTTTTGATGCCTACATTTGGCAATTCGTCGGTGAGGAGCCAAAAAAGAACGCCTGGAAAACGGTGAAGGAGATTCCCTCCAAAACGAGGGAATCGGATGCCATGAGCAGAGATCTTATCAAGAGGGGATTCAGATTTGTTGGTCCGACAATCTGCTACGCCTTTATGCAGGCGATCGGAATGGTGAACGATCATACCGTCGATTGCTTTCGGTATCATGAGATATGATAAAGAAAAAAGACTGGTGTTAACTGGTGTTAGAGGTTAAGGCTGAGGGAAGACCTGTTTTACGATTGTAGAATCATGCTCTTAGAGGCTGAGGTTGAGGTTAAGGGAAAACTTGTTCTCCGGTCAGGGGCCGCCCGTTCAGGAAGGGGTTATCTGTGAAACCAATCGTAAATAAAAACTTGATCTTGATCGGGATGCCCGGTGCCGGCAAGAGCACTTTAGGGAAACTTTTGGCTCGTTCGCTATCGCTCGCTTTTCTCGACACGGATCAACTGTTGGAAGAGCGATGGGGGTGTTCCCTTCAGGAGGTCATCGATTCCGAGGGGTTGGAGTCCTTCCGCCTCAAGGAGAAAGAGACAATCCTTTCCCTCAATGTGGTGAGGCATGTAATATCAACGGGGGGAAGCGTGGTTTACTACCGCCTGGCCATGGCCCACCTCAGGAATTTGGGGTGCATCCTCTGGCTGGACCTTCCCCTTCAGGAAATCGAAAGAAGGGTAGCTGACGGGATGGAGAACCGGGGACTCGTCCGGACCCCGGACCAGAGCATAGCCGACCTCTATCACCAACGGAGACCACTTTATGAACGGTACGCAGTGGTCAGGTTTGATGCACTGGGCAAAACGGATCAACAGCTCGTCCAGGAGATCTTGGAATTCCTTCATCTCCAGGGCTCAAATCACGATCATTAAGCGAAAGGAGGATTCAAAAGGAAGGTAAGAGATATGAAGTTAAGGGGAAAAGTTGCAATAATTACAGGTGCCGGCAGGGGGCTCGGGCGGGCATCCGCCGTGGAGATGGCGAGGGAAGGCGCACACCTGGCGATTCTCAGCAGGACAGCCCCCGGCATTGAGGCGACTTCGCGGATGGTAGAGGAGGTTGGCGGAAAGGCCTTATCCCTGAAAGCGGATATTTCAAAACCGAAAGACGTGGAAGAAGCGGTGGACAGAGCTCGATCCCACTTTGGGAAAATCGATATCCTCATGAATAATGCAGCTGTTACAGGCCCTGTAAAGCCCCTGTATGAGGTAGACGAGGGAGACTGGGATATCTGTATGGACATTAACGTAAAGGGCTCTTTTCTCTTCTCGAAAGCCGTCATACCCCATATGATTCGTCAAAAAAGCGGGAAAATAATTAATGTAACCTCTGGCCTTGGCGTCATGGCGATGCCCCTTTTCGGCGGTTACTCCATAGCAAAGGCCGGAATCATCCATCTCACCAGGATACTTGCGGAGGAGCTCAAGCCCCACAATATCCAGGTCAACGGGCTCGACCCGGGTATGATGGATACGAGGATGCAAGAGGACCTCAGAAATCTCGGTCCCGAGGTATTGGGGGATGCCATATACGCGCAATTTTCCGGCTACAAGGAGAAAGGCCTTCTGAAACCCCCTGAAAGGGTGGCCAAGTTGGCGGTCTTTCTCGCATCGGAGGAATCGGACTCGATAACCGGCGAAAACGGAACGGAGAGCCACTATAAGCGCTTCGGTTACAAGGGATAGCACAATATGATCAAACTCGTTGATGTAACCAAGATCTATCGCCAGGGCATACAGCAGGTGACGGCCTTGGACCGAGTGAACCTGGAGATTCAACGGGGGGAGTTCCTTGCTATTACCGGACCGAGCGGTTGTGGTAAGAGCACGCTTTTGAACCTCCTCGGGGGACTGGATGTCCCCACCAGCGGACGCATCATCATCGAGGGCGTTGACCTTGCCGACATGGATGATGTCCGCCTGACGCAGTTCAGGAGGGAACGGGTGGGCATTATCTTCCAATTCTTCAACCTGATGCCCATCTTGGACGTCCGGGAAAACGTGGCCCTTCCCTTTCTCATCAGGGGAATGCCGACAAATGAGGCTAATGAGAGGGCCACCGAGCTCCTCCAAATGGTGGGGCTTCTGGACCGCCAGAACCACCACGCTCAGGACATTTCCGGAGGAGAGATGCAGCGGGTAGCCATCGCAAGGGCTCTCATTAACGATCCGGATATCATTCTGGCCGACGAACCCACCGGCAACCTCGATTCCAGAAGCGGGAAGAAGATCCTGAAGGTCCTCTCGCGCCTGAACACCAATTTGAAGAAAACTGTCATCCTGGCAACTCACAGTAGCGACGCCGCAGGGTTTGCGGGCCGCCAACTGATGATGCGGGATGGACGGGTGCAAACAGAGGCAGAGGGAGAGTATTGATCCATCTTGTTCGTCTCTTTTCCCTTCGACATTTTTCCCGCGAAAAATGGAAGTCGGGGCTCACCATCCTGGGCATCGCCCTGGGCGTGGCGGTCTTCATTAGTATACGTATTTCCATTCACAGCGCGTTGGACGCCTTCAGGAGCACCGTCGACCACGTGGCGGGAAAAACCCACCTGGAGGTAACCTCCCCAGGCAAGGGATTTAACGAAAACCTTTTTCTCCAGATAAAAAACACGGGGGGTATTGTCGCGGCGACCCCAGTGGTCCAATATGTAGCCCAGTGCAGCCCGCCCATCAACCAACCTCTCTTCGTTCTCGGGATCGATATCTTCACCGATCGATGGTTTCGGGGCTACCAATTCATAGGGAGAGTGGAGGAGAGCAGTCTCCTCCAATTTCTCCTCGAGCCCAGGGCCATTGCCATTACCAACACCTTTGCCGAGAAATTCGGATTACATAAGGAGTCACGACTGAATCTCCTCATTGGGTCGAAAGAACTCTCATTTACCGTAAAGGGAATTATGAAGGAAGAGGGGCCGGCCAAGGCCCTGGGTGGAAATTTCGCCATCCTGGACATAGCCCACGCGCAAGAGGTCTTTGATAAGATTGGCCTCCTGGACCGAATCGATTTACTCGTAGACCCCCGAGCTCCCATGGAGGCGGTTGCGGCCGGCCTGAGGAAGAAACTTCC
>CAYFXP010000010.1:0-6012 GCA_964346935.1 uncultured Syntrophobacterales bacterium | reverse complement strand
GATCGCCATCAAAGCTCCCCTGGCCCTGACCGTTTTCGAAGATGACCACCTCCCCGTTGAACCCGTCGGGATGCTGAAGAATTCGGTAAATCAATGCTCGTATGACGTCAGTGTTTGTCGTCCCGCGGCACTTCCACTGGCAATTTACTTTGATGAGTACCACATCGTCCCTATCGATGATACCTGCTGGGCCTCCCCAGGGATGATCGTTGTCGGTTCGATAAAACTCCACGCCGCTTTCCGCAAGCAGGTCCAGCAATGTGTCGAGCCCCACGTGACGAAGCTGACCGTCATGTACCGGGCACTGATATACGCGGAAAATTTGCGACTTATCCCCTTGAGAGAAGGTGGTTCTGGGACCGATCGCTCCGCTCAGGGAGGCCAGTAACCCCGTTGCAGTGACGCCCTTGATGAACTCCCGCCTGGTTATACCCTTCCTCCTTGCCATCTATCCTCCTCTGCGTGGTAAGTCGCCGCAATATATGTATTCTCAGCCTATTTTCCCAATCATTGCAACCCGAACCGCTACCAGTTAACGGTTCCCTTGGCCATTGCATCCCCAAAGACCTCGGGATCTCTCTGCGCGAGCTCGATGAGGGCCCCGTTGGGCTCCCTCAAGAAAGCCAAGCGGATTCCGGGAGTCGGCTCGAAGGGTTCGCCGATGAAATCGGCCCCCTTGGCCCGAAGGTCCTGGTACACCGAGTCAAAATCGTCGACCTTGATCCCGATGTGGTGGACCCCGTAGTGCTCTCGCGGATCAACGGGCTCGGAGGCGGGACCCATGTGCATGAGTTCAAGCATACTATCCCCTATTCGGAGGTAAACGATCTTTCTGGACTCATCAAGCTCCCGCCTTAACATAACTTCCGCCCCAAACATCCGTCGGAAAAAATCAAGGGAAGTCTCGAGATCCCGACATCGGATGGTGACGTGTTCGATTGAAAAAGCCATAGGGATATCCTCCTTTCCTTGATGGGCCGAAATCCCGCCCTTTCTCTCCATGTTTCACTATCCAGGGGGTGATTTCCCTCGAAGTAACTCCCCCAGCTGTTGGAGGTGTGTTTTCTCCTCATCGGCGAGATCGTAAAAGACGGCCTTTGCCTCCTCGTCTTGGCTTTTTTGCGCCATTCGGAGGTAGAGGTCCAGGGCATCAGTCTCCAGGGACATGGCCAGCTGCAGGGCTTCGCGAGTATCGTAAATCCAATCGGGGTATTGGGCCAGCACCTGATCTGCTGCTCTTCCCCCCTCCAGGGTTTCGGCGACTATCTCGGACTCAAAGGATTCGCGGGGTACGGGGCTTCCGGCCACCGCCTGGTATTTCTCCCAGAGTCTTTCTCTGTGCTGAATCTCGGTCCTTGCCAACGTGTCAAATAAGTCCCTGGTCTCACCGTCTGAGGACTGTTCGGAAAGGCGCCGATAGAATTGATAAGCCCCCTCTTCCAGGCCGTAGGCCAACGATATCACCTCTTCGGGGCGTTCGTCTCCTTCGATGAGGTAAATCCCCTGATCGACCTCTGCCCTGGAAACGAGACCGTTCCAAGCATCAATCCCTCCCGCCATCGATGTGGCATCAATTCCCCGGTTTGATAGTAGGTTTGCAGCCGACCGGCTGCGACCTCCAGCCTTTCAGTAAGTCAAAACGGGCTTTTGAGGATCGATCTCTGAGAGGCGATCGGGAAGCTCTGAAAGCGGAATGAGCGTTGCACCAGGAATGTGTCCCCCTTCGTATTCCTCGGGCTCCCTGACGTCCAACAAGGTGTATGACCCGTCGGATCTCTCCTCAAGCCATTTCCTCACCTCATCGGAACTCATGGTCTTCACTCGGCTAAATAGGTCCGAGAATTTCATGACCGTTCCTCCTGGGACGCTACCCCTTCTCCCCCGAAACCTGAAACTTCGCCATGAAACTCGTATCCAGATAGTTCTTGAAGGCGAAGGCGAGCCGACCCTTCCAAACCCAAGATCCCCGGACAAAGATGCCCGATCCATCCCCCATGTTGAAGATAAGGAGGTATCGTTCTTGGGGGTTAAATGCGTTAAGGGGCTCCCCCATGACCGTGGCCAGGAGATTTCGGAAGAGAATCGGCGCCTCCCGCACGGCATAGACCCCTACCCTGTCCAGTCGCCTTCCCTTGACCGCAATACAGTCCCCCGCCCCAAAAATATCGGGATGACTCGTGCTCTGGAGGTAGTTGTTCACCAGGAGGGCCCCATCCTCCGACGTCTCCACACCCGAATCGGCGAAGATCGGTTGGGGAATGATCCCTACGGTAAGTATGGCCACATCGTAGGGAACCTCTTGCCCGGATTGGGAACGGGCAAGGCCCCCTGCCATGGATACGACACGGAAGTCCGAGAGGATCTTTACCCCTCGTTCTGAGAGGGACTGCTGGGCTAAACGACTGGCCTTCTCAGGCAACGTGGGCAGAACCCGATCCCTGGAGCTCGCCAGGGTAATCTCAGTCCGAGCATTCTCACGTTGTCCGAGCCTCCAAATGTTTCCCGCCAGTTCGACACCCGCCGGACCGGCTCCGATGATAAGAACCTTCGCGGTCCCGCCTCGAGATCTCTCCAGAATCCCTTCTCGGGCCGATTCCAGGTTTTGGATGGGCTTTACCGGAATTCCTTCCCCTTCAGCCCCTGGAATGCGATCCGTGGGTATGTGACTCCCGATATTAAACGAAGCCAGGTCATATGAAATCTTCCCGCCTCCTTGAAGAAAGAGCGTCCTGTCGGCCGGATCGAAGGAAACTACCCTGTCCTTGATGAATTTCCCACCGCGGGATTCCACCATACTTTGAACGTCGAACCTCACCTCCTCGGGCCGGTAGATGCGGGAAATCATGCCGGGTCCCATACCAGAATAGTAGTGAAATCGATCCGGGCCAATGAGGGTAACCTCGGCTCCCGCACGGATGAATTGCTCCGTAGACTTAAGGGAGAGAAGGTGGACGTGTCCTCCTCCAATAAAGACCATCTGGTTTTTAGACCTGGATTTCCTCACGTTGATCTCCATTGTCCGAAGGGCGCCATCGGGTCAACCCGATCCCTCGAACCTTATGACCCCTCCCACCGGATTGGGGGGCTAATCGATTCGCTTGAACATCTTTCCCTGAGTCCCGCACACGGGACATACGCCAGGGGCCTCTTTCTCCGCCGTATATCCGCAAACTGGGCAGACGTAGTAGGGATATGTCTCCTGGGAAGTGCCAAGGGTATCGAGAAGCTTCGTATAGACCTGAGCGTGAATCTTCTCCACCTCATTGGCGTAGCTGAATGTCCTCTCCGCCCCCTTGTTCCCATCGGCCTTGGCTGCCTCGATCATCTCGGGGTACATGGTCTTGAACTCGTGGGTCTCGCCGGAGATGGCATCCTCCAAGTTCTCCTTTGTGCTTCCGATTCCCTTGAGGGCCCCCAAATGGTTGTGCGCATGAACGGTTTCAGCCTGCGCGGCCGCCCGGAACATCCGAGCCACCTGGGGATAGCCCTCCTGATCAGCCTTGGCTGCATATGCCAGATACTTTCTGTTCGCCTGGGACTCTCCCGCAAATGCCTCCTTCAGGCAATCTTCCGACTTCGACATGCTGCGCTTCCTCCTTTCTCCTTCAAATTACTTCCAGTTGGACTGAGCAAAACCCCTTTCCACAGATGGTATGACAATATACCAATTTATCATAAAATATTGCCATAGATCCCATCAAAGGCGTTTGCCTCCAGTATTGTCCCCAAATAAGGCCGATTTCGACCCTAGCCTCCTTTTCAGCCCGGTGAGCGTTTAGTTTGTGGAATTCGTGTTGAAGATGGCAAAAATGCACATAATTCCTGCATTCAGGGCTTGATTTTATCTTCTTATGATAGGTACATATGGGATCGGAGCTTGCTTCCTAACGAGGGTTAATAGCGCCAGGGCTTGAGGAACATCGGGAGCAGCCGTGGTAAACCGAATACATTTCGCCTTTCTAAACATCGGCCACTTCTCCGACCACCTGTTTATGTTGGTCTTTGCCACGGTGGCGGCGCTCTCCCTTTCACACGAATGGGGAATGAGCTATGCTGAGCTCATTCCATATGCCACACCCGCCTTCGTGGCCTTCGGCGTGTGCGGGGTGCCTGCAGGCTGGCTTGCCGACAAATGGAGCCGCAAGGGCATGATTCTCGTCTTCTACATCGGCATCGGCCTGAGCTCAATCTTCACCGCACTTGCGGAAACGCCTCTCCAGATCGGAATTGGCCTCTTCGCCATCGGGATCTCCGCGGCTATGTACCACCCGGTCGGCCTCGCGCTTGTCGTTCAGGGACGCGAGCGTACTGGTGTGCCGCTCGCCATCAACGGGATTTTCGGCAACATGGGGGTGGCCTGTGCGGCACTCATTACCGGGTTTCTCATCGATCATGCGGGGTGGCGCTCCGCCTTTGTCTGGCCCGGTGTCGTGTCAATCGCAACGGGGATCGCTTACGCCGGGCTCCTGTATGCGGGCCGGCGTGTAGTCGCGGATAAGGCTCAACGCCCTATCGCAACCAAAAAGGCTGCGGATACGGCAGTGATGGACAGGCGCTTACTCGGCCGCCTGTTCGCTATTATTTTCCTCTCCACCGCGCTGGGAGGGCTGGTCTTCCAGAGCACAACCTTCGCACTGCCCAAAATCTTCGATGAGCGCCTTGCCGAGCTGGCGGTGTCGGCGACTCTCGTCGGATGGTACGCCTTCGTTGTGTTCGCCATTGCCGCGTTCGGGCAGCTCATCGTTGGATATCTGGTGGACCGCTATTCCATCCGGGCAGTATTTGCGCTCGTGTCCGGGCTCCAGGCTATTTTCTTCACGGTGATGGCTGGGCTCACGGGATGGAGCGCCCTTGTCGTCTCAATCGCCTTCATGCTCGTAGTCTTCGGGCAAATTCCCATCAACGACGTGCTGATCGGCCGCATCACACGAAGCGAGTGGCGAAGCCGCGTTTATGCCTTCCGCTACATCGTGACTTTCTCGGTCATGGCCTCATCGGTACCCCTCATCGCATGAATTCACGCGCGCTGGGGCTTCGACACCCTATTCACCGTGCTATCAGCGGCGGCGTGCATCTTCAGCTCGGTTCTCATGCTGCCGCGGGCTGTCTCGGCAAAGGCGCACACCTGAAGCTATCTTGAATAAGCACCAGCGGAAAGTGTTATGAGTCGAGGATGTGGAGTGTCAATAGTTTTCGGCATAAAGCTCAAAATAGGCCTGTGGATGTAGGCACGTTGGGCATTTTTCCGGAGGTTCTGTTACCTCCATCACACGGCCGCAATTTCGACATTTCCATAAAGCCTTCTCGGGTTTTTTGAATACGGCCTTCGCCTGAACCACCTCAATGAGCCTGTTGTAACGGCGCTCATGCCACTTTTCAACATCTGCAACCCGGTGAAAGGTATCGGCTGCACCTTTGAAGCCTTCCCCATCGGCTACATCGGCAAAGCCAGTGTATAATGTGGTCCACTCCATTTTCTCTCCGGCGGCCGCGGCCTTCAATTGAGCCAAGGTGTCTCCGGGGACACCGGCCGGGTACCCGGCCGTAATCGTGGCTTCACCACCTTCAAGCAGTTTATAGAAGAGCTTGGCGTGCTCCAGCTCGTTTTCAGCCGTCTCAAGGAAAATGCCCCTAATTTGTTCAAAGCCCTCTTTTTTGGCTATGCTGGCGGCAATTGTGTAGCGGCTACGGGCCTTAGATTCGCCGGCAAAGGCGGCTAGCAGGTTCTGTTCGGTTTTCGATCCCTTTAACGAAGCCATATCTCTTCCCTCCTTATGATAGTATCCTGAGTAGCCAGGATGTGGGTTGAATCCCGGCTATTGCGAATACATATCATTCTTGTGTTGTAATATACTAAGTAGCCTGTGGAGATTGCAACGTTCCTCAATTCCCTTGGGCCGTGGCTTTAGCCCTTTCCTCCTGGGACATCGCTGCCAAGCGCTCGACCTCCTTGACATCCAGCCCCAAGCCATCAGCCACGCGACGACCATAATCCGCATCGGCCTTGTAAAA
>CAYFXP010000009.1:0-5208 GCA_964346935.1 uncultured Syntrophobacterales bacterium | reverse complement strand
CTCGTGGGAACGAAGGAAACCGGCGGGAAAGTTGAAGCCCTGATTACCGAGAGGACGGAGAATCGAACGTGGAAGTGCCTGGTCAAGAGGTCTAGGTCCATAAGCCGCGGCTCCACGGTCTTTTTCGGTGACGGCCTGAGGGGACACTTCCTCGGCAGGGACGAGAGCGGGACTTGGAGAATAGAGTTCGACTTCGAGGGGGATTTCTATGAGGCAATCGATCATTACGGGAGGATTCCGTTGCCCCCTTACATTAAGAGAGACGAAATTTCCCCCCTCGACGAGGAACGCTATCAGACGATCTTCGCCACAAAGCCGGGATCCATTGCCGCTCCAACGGCTGGCTTGCACGCGACCCATTCGCTTTTGGAAAGAATGAAACGGAAGGGCGTATCCATCGTTCCCATTACCCTGCACGTAAACGTGGGGACCTTTTTCCCCATCAGAACAAAACGGGTGGAAGATCATAAGATGGCCCCCGAGTTTTTTGAGATAACCCCGCAGGCTGCTGAGACCGTCAATAGGGCAAAGGAAACGGGAGGTAGGATTGTCGCGTTGGGCACGACAACAATACGATCATTGGAATCAGCCGTTGATGTAAGGGGTAAACTCGCCACAATGGCTGGATATTCGGACCTTTTTATCTTTCCGCCGTATCGCTTCAGGATGGTGGATGCCCTCGTCACCAATTTCCACCTCCCGGGGACCACCCTTATTCTATTGGTCTCGGCCTTCGCCCCGGCGGAACTCATAATGAAGGCTTATAGAAAAGCCATTAGAAACGAATATCGTTTCTTCAGTTATGGGGACGGGATGCTGATTCTCTAAATGGGCATGAGAGGGCTTTGTCTTTGCTCGTCAGGTGTTGATGTGGGGAAAATGAGCTTTCAATTCCATCTCTTGAAAACGGAGAAGGATGTTGGGGCGAGGCTCGGAAAAATTATCACGCCTCACGGTGAATTTGAAACTCCCGCGTTCATTCCCGTCGGAAGCCAGGCAGCCATAAAATCCATGACCTCGGATGACCTGAGAAAGATCGGGGTTGAGATCATCTCAAATAACAGCTACAATCTCTAGCTGAGGCCGGGGCACCGGACTATTGAACAACTGGGGGGGCTTCACCGATTCATGAATTGGAATCGGCCCATTCTCACCGACAGCGGCGGATATCAGCTCTTCAGCTTAGGTCAATTGAGGGAGATATCGGTTGAAGGCGTGACTTTCCAGTCGCACATTGACGGCTCGAGGCACTTTATCAGCCCGGAAACGGCCATCGAGATCCAGCGATCCCTGGGGGCTGACATTATCATGAGCTTGGATGAATGCCTTCCCTATCCCGTCTCCTATGAATACGCACTACGGTCAACTACTTTGACCACGGAATGGGCGAGGCGATGCCATAGAGCCCTCCGGGGAAATGGGCAGGCGCTCTTCGGCATCGTTCAAGGCAGCATGTTCGATGATTTGAGGGAGAAAAGCGCGGGGGAGCTCCGGGAAATTGGCTTCGATGGTTATGCTATTGGCGGATTGGGCGTTGGTGAAAGTCGAGAGGTTATGTACCGCATGATAAGCCATACGGCCTCCCTCTTACCCCGGGAAAAACCTCGGTATCTGATGGGGGTGGGAAAACCCGAAGACCTCATCGATGCAGTCATGCGAGGCATAGACCTCTTTGATTGTGTCATCCCCACTCGAAATGCACGAAACGGGATGCTCTTTACCTCATGTGGAAAACTGGTGATCAAGAATGCCTGCCATGCCACCGACGAGCGTCCCATTGAGGAAAGGTGCAGGTGCTATACGTGCCGTCGCTATTCGAGGGCATATTTGAGGCATCTATATATGGCAGGGGAAATCCTGGCCCTGAGTCTTAATACCATCCATAATCTTTACTACTACATACATCTGATCAAAGGGCTGAGGGAGGCCATCAGCCAGGATAAGCTGTTGGATTTCTGCAAGCAGTGGAAGGAAAAGAGGCAGGAAAAGGATGACCCATAAAGGGAAGGCCCCGGCTCGGTAAGGTTACATCAACATTGCCGTTAAAACGGGAGATAGGAGGTTACTATGTTCGATCAAATCGCTTATGCTATGGGTGCCCCTGGAGAAGGTGGCCAAGGAGGGTTTGGGATGTTCGTCCCCCTCATTCTGCTCTTCGGTATTTTCTACTTCCTTTTGATTCGACCTCAGCAAAAAAGGCAAAAGGATCATAAGGCATTGCTGGCTAACCTGAGGAAGGGAGATCAGGTGATTACGGCGGGGGGAATGTATGGGAGAATCACTGGCTTGACTGACACCGTTGTCACATTGGAGATCGCCGAAAAGGTGAGGGTAAAGGTAGCCAGAAGCCAAATCTCCACAAAGCTCGTTCCCCAACCCGATCGGCCCAAATAGAGGCCTTTGCCTTAACGGCTCAGGGCAATGGAAAGGAGATCGCCCATGAGAAAATATGAAACCATCTTCATCGCCCATCCAGATTTGGTGGAAGATGAGGTGAAAGGCCTGATCGAAAAGATGAAGGAAGTTATCGAAAACCTGAATGGTGAATTGATCAAAGTGGAAGAATGGGGTCGGAGAAAGCTGGCTTACAAGCTCAAGAAGTTGACAAAGGGGTACTACATCCTGATCCATTTTTTGGGAAACAGCCAAGTCCTCGCGGAGATTGAAAGAAACCTTCGGCTTTCGGACAGCGTCCTGAAATATCAATCGATCAGGCTGGATGAAAAAGCTCCAGAGGAGACGCAGACCTTGGCCAAAGAACCGGCGGAAGCCGAGGGAGCCGAGACGGGTGAGGGCGAAGGGGAAGAGAGAGAGGCGGAAAGTTAGTGCAAGGATATAATCGGGTCATTCTCATTGGAAGCTTGACAAGGGATCCGGAAATCCGCTACAATCCCAAGGGCGAACGCGTGGTCAAGATGACCGTTGCCATACCCAATACGCGTGGTCCCGAGATGACCGCCGATTATTTCGACATCATGGCCTTTTGGAGGGATCAAAGGGATCCTAGGGAAAAACTCAAAAAGGACCAGTGGGTCTTGATCGAGGGGAAAGTGAAGCGGAGGAGATGGGAAACCCCGGAGGGCCAAAGCCGAACGAGGGTGGAAATCGTAGCCGATACCGTTGAACACCTGGGGAAATACCCTGGCAAATAGCCCAGCGAACGTTGGGAATGGATGACCGTATGAGGAGTGCTGCCAACAGGAAGCGAAGGATCTATATCAGGAGGAAAGTGTGCCGCTTCTGCGCCGATAAAACGCTCGAAATCGATTACAAAAATCCTAGGATCTTAAGACACTTTATCACGGAAAGGGGAAAAATCATCCCCCGAAGGATATCGGGTAATTGCGCTAGACACCAGAGGGAAATTACCACCGCCATAAAGAGGGCCAGAAACATCGCCATCTTACCCTTTACAACGGTAATGAAATAACGATGGGCCCGAGTTTCCCCCGGGGTGAGCCCGTCAGGGTGAGTCGCCCTAATCCCAGACAACATCCTATCGAGCAGAGAGAAAGGAGGCAGCATGGAGATTATCCTCTTGGAGGAGGTCCCCTCCCTTGGGAAGGTGGGAGACTTAGTGAGAGTCTCGGATGGATATGCGAGGAACTATTTAATACCCAATAAGATAGCGATAATGGCAACTCCCAAGAGCCGAAAGAAGTTGGAGCATGAAAAACGCCTTGCTCAGGACAAAATGGACAAGATCAAACGGGAAGCTGAAAAGCTAGCCAAAAGGATTGAAGAGTTCTCCTGCACCATCAGCAAACCCTTGGGGGAGAGCGGAAAGCTCTTCGGATCGGTCACTTCCAAGGATATTGAGCAACATCTCAACGAGAATGGGTTTCAAATCGACCGCAAGAAGATCGAGTTGGAAGAGCCCATCAAAAACCTGGGGGTGTATACGATCCCGATCAGGCTCGACCCCGAGGTCACGGCTAACCTCAAGCTCTGGGTCGTCAGGGAGTAATCGGGGAGATGAACGAAATCGGCGATTCAACTGGGAAGGTACCCCCCCAGAATACTGAAGCAGAACAGTCCGTTCTGGGAGGAATCTTGATAGAGAATGAGGCGCTCAATAAGGTAGTTGAAATCCTGAACTCCGATGATTTCTACAGAGAGGCTCACCGAAAGATCTTCAAGTCCATGATTGCCCTTTCGGAGAAAAATGAACCATCCGACCTCATAACGCTGACCAATGAGCTGAAATACCAAAACCTCCTGGAGGAAATCGGCGGCGCCTCCTATTTGGCTTCCTTAATCGATTCCGTTCCAACGGCAGCCAACATCGAATATTACGCGAAGATCGTCAAGGAAAAGGCCATCTTGAGGAAATTAATCCAGGCGGCAACGGAAATCGTCACCGAGAGCTATGAGGACAGGGGAGACGTGGATGGGTTCCTGGACGATGCGGAACGCCTCATCTTTGGGATTTCAGAGCATAGGGTAAGACCTTCCTTGCATCCCTTCAAGGATATCATCAAGGAGAGCTTTAAAACCATAGAAAAGCTCTATGAAAAGAAGGAGCTCATCACGGGGATCCCCTCAGGATTCAAGGATTTGGACAGGAAAACAGCGGGGTTCCAATCCTCGGATTTGATCATCGTGGCCGGAAGACCCGCCATGGGGAAGACTGCCTTCTGCCTCAATGTGGCCCAATATGCCGCCATTGAGGCGAAAATCCCGGTGGCGATCTTCTCCTTGGAGATGTCCAAGGAACAATTAGCCCTTCGGATGCTTTGCTCAGAGGCGGAAGTTGATGGGCAGAAGTTGCGGAGCGGGTTCTTGAGCGAGAGCGATTGGCCCAAGCTCACCCTGGCAGCGGGCAACCTTTCCGAAGCCCCTCTCTTCATCGATGATACCCCTGCCATTACTAACCTGGAGATCAGGGCCAAGGCCAGGCGATTAAAAGCGGAACATGATCTGGGTCTAATTATCGTTGATTATCTCCAACTGATGAAGGCAAGAAGGGCAGAGCGCCGCGAACAGGAGATTTCCGAAATATCCAGATCTCTGAAGGCCCTAGCAAAAGAGCTATCAGTCCCCGTAATCGCCATCTCGCAGCTGAGTCGAAAAACGGAAGATCGGCCCAGTAGAAGGCCTCAGTTGGCAGACTTGAGGGAGTCCGGGGCTATTGAACAGGACGCGGATGTGATCATCTTTATCTACCGGGAGGAATTCTATAAGCAGGACACACCCAACAAGGGAGTC
>CAYFXP010000008.1:0-2825 GCA_964346935.1 uncultured Syntrophobacterales bacterium | reverse complement strand
TAACCTTGAGTTCAAAATCGGGGAAATCCCCCGAGTATCTATTAATCCTAATGAGCTTGGCTCCGATAGCCCTCTCCAAAATAGAAGGGTTCGCAGCGAGGTAGGTTAAGAGTTCCCCTTCATTTCGTGGATCGTTGAGAATCATCGGGTTCTCCAAGGGTATCATACGTTTAATATCAGAATTTCGGTGGCGTAGCAAACCCTTGGCAAGACGCCTTGGCTCCACATCTATTGGAAAATTGATTTGCCCTCTCCGGGACAATTGAAGGGAGTCGTGGAGGTGGAAGATTCCAAGATGTTATCGATTACCCTCCGGTGATTTCAACTGATTAGCGCTTAAAACATTGCAGAAGTTGGATCCCGGCTAAATTTTCAAATTCCTATTCGATCGAAAGTGTTGACCAAAGCGTTGACCAAGCCTCCTTTTAAAAGAAAAAAGGGGCTAACCAAAATCAGGTAACCCCTTGAAATCCTTATGGTGCCGAAGGGGGGACTCGAACCCCCACAGGCTAACGCCTACTAGACCCTGAACCTAGCGCGTCTACCAATTCCGCCACTTCGGCACTTCTTGAGAATCAATTGTAAAAATATTAAAATTACTATATAGTTCTGCCTCGAGAAAAGTCAAGGGAAATCGACTTGATCCATCCTTCAGCCGATTTTAGGTGATCGATGGACATAATTATCGGAATCGAAAATATCCGGAGGAAATTCCGAAACCCCGTCCTCACCCTGGGGAACTTCGACGGTGTACACCTGGGCCACCAGAGGATCTTCAAGGAGCTGACGGAGGAAGCTCGAAAAATAGATGGGGAGGCCATCGTGTTCACCTTCGACCCTCATCCCCTTCAGATCTTGGATCCTCAAAAGTGTCCACCCTCCATCACCCCCTTCAAGAAAAAGCTGATGCTCCTGGAAAAATTGGGTATCGATGCGGTCATCGTGGCCACATTCGACCTCGACCTCGCCAACCTCACCCCTGAGGCATTCGTAAAGCAGGTCTTGGTAGACAAGATAGGGGCCAAGAAAATCCTCGTGGGCTACAACTACTTCTTCGGCAAGGACCGTAAGGGGAATGTGGAGATGCTCAAACGGTTGGGCGAGAAATGCGACTTCGAGGTAAAGGTCATAGATGCCATGAGGGTGAACGATATTCCCGTCAGCAGCTCGAAGATACGCGAGTTCATCCAAAGTGGCAAAATGACCGAGGCCGCGCAACTGCTGGGAAGGAACTATCTGCTCATCGGGAAGGTCATCTGGGGAGCGGATAGGGGGAAGAAGCTGGGGTTTCCCACGGCGAACCTGGAAGTCCTCAACGGCCTCTATCCCAAGACCGGGGTGTATGCCGTTGAGGTGATCATGGGAGACAAAACCTACCCGGGAGTTGCCGATGTGGGCTATAACCCCACGTTCGGGAAGAATCCCCTCTCCGTTGAGGTCCATATCTTGAATTTCTCCCAGGATATCTACGGAGAAGAGATCCAGCTAATCTTCCACGAAAGGATAAGGGACGAAAAGGTCTTCGAAAACCCCGAATCACTGGCCCAGCAGATAAGGAAGGACATCGATGCAGCCAAGAAAGTCCTCCCTAAAAGGCCTCAGCCAGCCCGCCAAAAGAATTAATTCCTCCTCTCGTAAACGATTCTGCCCTCCACAATGGTAAATTCTACAACGCCCTTCAATTTCCAGCCATCGAAGGGGGTATTTCGAGATTTCGATCGCAAAGCTGCCTTTTGGAGGACGAATTCCCGTTTCCCATCGAAAACGGTGATATCCGCCCGTGAACCCTTGGACAAGCTTCCCTTGTTGAGGCCCAGGATTCTCGAGGGGTTTGTTGAGAGCTTCGCAATGGCACCATCCATGGGGAGCACCCCTTCATCCACCAATCTTAAGGTCAAGGGCAGCGCCGTTTCCAACCCGATGATTCCGTTGGATGCGCGGCGGAAGTCCACTTCCTTTGAGGCCGCTTCATGGGGGGCATGGTCAGTGGCAATGGCATCGATGGTACCGTCCTTCAGACCTTCCTTGATTGCCTCCCGGTCAAACGCAGTCCGGAGGGGGGGATTCATCTTGGCGTTGGTGCCACA
Organism: uncultured Syntrophobacterales bacterium; assembly: GCA_964346935.1. GTDB lineage: Bacteria > Desulfobacterota > BSN033 > WVXP01. The sequence goes on along the minus strand of CAYFXP010000008.1, from coordinate 738 downwards.
ATCCTTCACGGCTTCTTCCGTCAAGGTGAAATAGTGAGGGGCGGTTTCTGCCGTTACGGGGAAAGCTCTTTCCTTGGCCCATCGAATCAGGTCAACCGACTGGGCCGTGCTCACGTGGCAGATGTGAAGATCTCCCCTGGTCAAACCCGCCAGGATGATATCCCTGGCAACCATAACCTCCTCCGCGGCAGGGGGAATTCCCCTCAGCCCCAACTCCCTTGCGAAGTTGCCCTCGTTCATCACCCCTCCCCTCGAGAGGTTGAGATCCTCGCAGTGGGAAAGAATTGGAAGCCCCAATTTCCTGCAAGACTCCAGGGCTCTGCGCATCAGCCCGCTATCCATTATCGGATTCCCATCGTCGCAGAAGGCCACCACCCCAGCCTCCTTCATGGAACCGAATTCGACAAACTCCTCTCCCTTAAGCCCCCTTGATACGGCGCCAACGGGAAGCACATCGATGGTCCCGACTGCCTTTGCCCTCTCAAGAATGAGTCGGGTTACAGAGGTATTATCGTTCACGGGGAGGGTATTGGCCATGCATACGACGGTCGTAAAACCTCCTGCAACTGCTGCCAGACACCCCGTCTCAATGCTCTCTTTCTTCTCGTAACCCGGCTCCCGAAGGTGAACATGCATATCGACAAGACCTGGAACAACGATCTTCTCCCGAGCATCGATGGCTTTTGCCCCCCCTTCTTCTGCATCGATGTCCCGCTTCAGCTCAGCTATGATTCCATT
>CAYFXP010000007.1:0-14282 GCA_964346935.1 uncultured Syntrophobacterales bacterium | reverse complement strand
CCCCTGGGCGCCAAAGGGGTCATCGCGGTGATGCCTACCAGATCCACTTCTTCCGCAACGTCGATGGGGGTTAGGCTCTCATCGACGATGGAAACCTCATGTTCCGATGGTGTAAGCCCAGCCAAGAGGCTCGTGCTGAGGAGGGGGAATTTAAAGGTGATTGCGTCCCAGAAGCTATTCTTGGGCCATCTGGGCACGATTAGTTTGATCTTCATATGCTTCGATGTCCGTCCTGATCGGCCGAGACTATCTGGAACCGGGAGCAGTACTTCAATAATAGAACATATCGGGGAAAAATTCGAGCACGCTTCTCCTAATGGGAGAGGCGTCCCCAGATCAGGTCCGCGGTAATCTCCCCCGACGCCACAACGGCCGAAATGCCCCCGCCCGGAGAAGTCCAGTGTCCCGTGAGGTAAAGGTCCTCAATGGGGGTGACCCGGTTGAGTCTATGGATCCCAGCTTGTCGAGGGTATTGAGCCCATCCATATGCGGAACCCCATCGATTATTGGTCGTTCGCTCAATGGTCATGGGAGTGGAGTCCGTCATGACCACGATGCGTTCCCGGAGATTTGGAATCATCTCCGACGCCTTGTCTAGGAGGTGCTGGGATAAGTTCATCCTCACATCATCGCCCCACGTCCGGCTATACGCATAGGGAACTTTAATGCTCAAGCAGAGGGTGCTCATTCCCTTTCCGACGTGGTCCGGGTTGACTAGCGAGGGGGCCAAGAGGTAAAAGGAAGGGTTTGAGGGGAGGTAATTCTTGGAAAGGTCTTCGTACTCCCTCAACAGGTCGTAATCGGTGAATATCTCGTTATTGGCGCAGGGGAGTTCCTCGCCCAGCGAGCCCTCGATGCCTAGATAGCTGATGTAATAGGAGAAGGATGGTTTCATTCCCCGGAGCCTCGAAAGAAAACGGGGGGAAAGGAGCTTTGTATCAATGAGCCCGCAGAAGGTTAGCGTGGCGTCGCAGTTAGAGACGATAGTCCTTCCGGTATATTCTACTCCGTTGCTGGTCCTAACACCGAATGCCCTTTTCCCCTCCACAAGGATGCGGGCGACCTCTTGCTCGGTCAGGACCTCGCCCCCCAATTGAATCACCTTTTCCTTGAGGAGGCGCGGTAATGCATCCACGCTCCCCTTTACGCAATATACCCCGCCCTCGAAGTAGCTCATCTCGAGACTGCTCATGGCGACTACGGAAATCCACTGGGGTGGCATGAGGGCATAGGAACTCCTGACAGAAAGGATCGTCTTGAGCTTGGGATCGGCGATGAATTGATCCAGCAGGTCCTGTAGGGTCTTATCCTTCCAGCGTGAATAGAGGGGATATCGGGAACGGAAGGCCTTGGTGTCGAACCAGTCCAGGGAAGGAGGTATTTCCGACATCTCCTTGAATAGCTGAGCGAAGGTGGAATAAACCTCCCGTATTCCCCCGGATTCCTCTGGAAACTGGGAGCTGAGGTGTTCGATATGGGAGCCCAGATCGGAATATTGGCGGATCGTTCGATCGGGGAAGTAGTACTCCCTGGCCGGCTCCAACCGGATGAATTGGATCTTTTCCAAGAGATCAAGCCGTTCCAAGAGCCTCCAGATGCGTCCGTCCCTGTGGCATTCCCCTATGGATTGAACCGAGACGTCGAAGGTGAATCCCTTTCTCCGAAAGGAGGTACAGCATCCCCCCACCTTCCGGTTCTTCTCCAACAGGAGGACCTTGAGGCCTCTTTGGGCCAAGCGAGCCCCGCAGGTTAGTCCCCCCAGTCCGGCCCCGATGATGATGATGTCGAAATCGAAAACAAACAATAGGCCCTCCTATTTACCGGAGTAACTGCAAAATGAGGCGCAGGGTTCCATGTTGGCCCATCGATCTATCCACACCTTCCGAAGAGGATGGAGATATTGGACCCTCCATTTGAGAAGCCGTTGAGAAGTGCGGTATTGATTTTCCTTTCCCTGGCTTCGTTGGGGGTATAATCGAGGTCACAATCGGGGTCCGGAGTGGAATAGTTAATGGTGGGAGGTATGACCCCATGATGAATGGCCAGCAACGCAGCGCAAGCCCTTACGGCACCCGATCCATCGAATTCCCCTATCATGGATTTCACGGAGCTGATGGATATGTCCCTTGCCCCCTCTCGAAATGCAGCCTTTATACCACGGGTTTCGGCGGCATCGAGATCCCTGGTGGAATTGGCCGCGGCACAAATATAGTCTACCCGCCTTCCGCCCGAGGCATTGCCCATGGCCTTCCCAAGAAAATCCCCTGCCTTGTCATAATTGAGGACGCCGAAATTTGACCCGATGAGGCCGTGGGACAGCATCTCGCCGTAAATCCTGGCACGCCTTTTCCGAGCATGTCCGAATTCCTCCATGACGAGGATTCCGCTGCCTTCCCCCAACACGAACCCGTTGCGATGCGCATCGAAAGGCCTCATGCCCTCGGGCAAGGTGCTTTTCTGAGGAGAAAGGCTCCCCAGCGTTGCGTAAACGTGATAGAGCGGTTCGCTTATTTCATCGCCGCCACCGACGAAGATGACCCGTGCGTCGCCCCTCTTCAGCAGGTGGAAGGCGAAGATCATGGCGCTCTCCACTGAGGCTTCCTTATGGGAGAACGTAGTATTCACTCCCCGGATTCCGAACTCCAGGGAGCTGTGGCTACAGATTGAGTTGGGCACGGCGGTCTGAAAGAGAAGGGGAGTTGCGCCCGTTGGCCCCTCCTCAATCAATCCCCTGTAGTAGAGATCGACGCTCTTGGAGCTTCCCAACCCCGTGCCGACCATTATCCCAACCCGATCCGGATCCTCCTTCTCCACCTCCAGGCCCGAATCATCAAGGGCCATCCTTGCCGCGGAGACCACTATCCTTCCGATGCGGTCCATTCTCCTGAGATTGGGGGACTTGAGGTATTCCCTGAAGTCGATATCGGTGAGCTGTCCACCCAGTCTGGAGTTCAGCGTGTTCACGTCGAAGCCCGAAATAGGCCCGATCCCGCTCCTGCCTTGGACACATTCCTCCCAAAAGGGCCCCTTGCCCACCCCAATGGAACTAACCACTCCCATGCCTGTTACGACAACTCGATTGCCCATAAGAAGTTAGTTCGTCGCCCTGTTCAGCGCCCGGGATAAGATCGCTTAGGCCTTACTGATGTCGCTGATCCGTGATTGCATCTCCCTTCCATTTTCCGAAGATAAGACAGACGTTGTTTCCCCCGAAGGCGAAGGAGTTGGAAATAGCGATGTTGACCTCCCTTCGAATGGCATCGTTGGGGGTGTAGTTTAAGTCACACGAGGGATCGGGGACCCGATAGTGGATGGTAGGAGGAATGGTTCCCTCCCTTATGGTCAGAAGGGTGGCTATTGCCTCGATGGCCCCCGCCGAGCCGAGGCAATGCCCCACCATGGATTTAATGGAGCTGATGGGAATAGCCCTGGCCCTGCTTCCGAACACCTTTTTGATCCCATTGGTCTCGGCTACATCATTGGAAATGGTACCCGTGCCGTGAGCGTTGATATAACCGACATCCGAAGGATGAACTCCCGCGTTCCGGAGGGCCATCGTAATTGCCCTGGCGATGCCCTCCCCATGAGGTTCAGGAGCCGTGAGGTGATACGCGTCGGCACAAATCCCGTATCCCAGTATCTCGCCCACGATTTCGGCCCCCCTGGAGAGGGCATGATTCATCTCCTCCAAGATCAGTATTCCAGCCCCTTCTCCGAGGGACAAGCCCTGCCTCCGTTTATCGAAGGGTTTACAAGATTCAGGGTCGACCAACCGAAGGCTGTTGAACCCCGTATAGGAAACCTCACAGAGGGAATCGCTCCCCCCCGAAAACATGATATCGGCCCACCCCGCGAGGATGCTCTCATAGGCAAAGGCGATGGCAGCGGAACTGGACGAACAGACCGTGGCCGTGGTGGTACGGGGCCCGTGAAGATCGAACCGGCCAGCGATGTAATCCGTAGTAGTGGCAAGGGAGAAGGAGATCAAAAGCAGTGGGGATGGCCTTTCCCCCTTCCCGCCATAGAGGGCCTTGAAATATCGTTCGACGGAGAGGATACCCCCAGATCCCGCTCCTAGGATAATCCCAAAGCGTTCCCGATCTACTTCCCCAGGGTTTAAGCTGGAGCTCTCCAGTGCCTCTTCCGCCGCGATGACCCCGAACTGATCACATCGGGAAAGCCTCTTTTTTTCCTTGGATGAGAAGTATTGATCGAGGGGAAGATCAATCACCTCCCCCCCGCTGTGAGTCCTGAGGGAAGAAGTATCGAAGAGAGTGATGGGCCTGATTCCTTCCCTTCCCCCTTTGAGGGAGTCCCAGAATTGGGGGACGCTATTTCCCACAGCGCTGACTACGCCCAGACCCGTAACGACGACTCGCCTTTTGGCTTCCATGGGATTTCCATTTTTCTTGTTGGAGCGGATTTGCCGTTCGTAGCATGTACTGCATCGGCAGGAAATATAATGAGCAAATATCATCCCTTAAGTCAACCGCTTTCGTGGCATGAGTTCTTTCCTTGACCGACAATAGTTGACAAAGTCAATAAATTTTCCTATGGTTTTCCCTGATCATAAGGGAGGGTAGGGGATATGAGGTCCGGCGAGATCGACAGGGATACCGTGCGCCTGGTGAGAGAATTCAACCGTCAGCTGGCCCGGAAGCTTGGGCCATTGAACTGGAACCTGTCGGGAACTGGATTGAACATAACCCAAATCAACATCCTATGGGAAATCTCTCGGTCCGGCAGAAAATCGTGGGACCAATTGGCCAAATCCCTGCTCATCGACAAGGGGCTTTTAAGCCGCAACCTGAAGGTCCTTGAAGGATGGCAGTTGATCAATCGAGTGCGCGATAGAAGGGATAATCGCAAATTCGAATTCTTTATAACGGAATCGGGGGAGAAAATGATGGCCGCAGTAAATGACCGAGCAGACCAAGGGATAGGGGAAATTCTAAAATCCATCAAGCCTTCCGAATTGACCTCGCTGGTTGCCGCCCTGATGATATATGGCCGCGTAATGGGTCTTCCCATGGAAACTCGTACCCCTGTCCATATCCGTCCCCACAGGATCGGCGATGCCGGCTATGTGATCCTCCTCCATGGAATCATCTATTCCGAGGAATACGGGCTGGATTCGACCTTCGAGCTAGAAGTCGGCCAGGGAATCACGGAATTCGCCCGCGAATTCGATCCGAAGTGGGATGGTTTCTGGGTCGCGGAAGCGGGCGACCATGTCGTCGGGGCCATTGTCATCGTCCACAGGGGTAGGAAGTTGGCCCAGTTACGTTGGTTCATCCTGCACCCGGCCTATCGCGGACTGGGCCTCGGGAGAAAGCTCATGACATGTGCGCTGGATTTCTGCAGGGATAAGCAGTTCAAGAAGGTCTTTCTCTGGACCTTCGATGAACTCGATACTGCCATCCACCTCTATCGATCCTTTGGATTCAAGAGGAATGAGACGAAAACTCACCGGCGGTGGGGCCGGGACCTCACTGAGGAGCGTTACGAGCTGTATCTGGAAAGCCACCTGCCAGGCGACCGCGAGTGGAATATGAGTAAGGGAATGTGATACGTTGCATGTATATGATAGCTTCTATGTAAAGGAAGAGGAGGGAGGAACAGGGAATGAAGGTCAATGGATATCTATCATATGCGGCCATAGTGGCCCTCTCGGCGGTCTTATTGATCGGATGCTGCCCCAAAGCGGATACTACGTCCCGGGCGGAAAAGGTTTTCATCAAGATGGTGGGAAAGACCGCGGCGAAGCTCGACCTCAATGAGGACCAGAAGGTCCAGCTGGAACAGCTCAAAAGCGATATCCGAAAGAACTTCCAGGAGGGCAAGGGGGAGAGGAATGAGGCCCTGATGAAGATCAAAGAGGAAGGAAAGAAGGAAAACCCTGAAATACGCCGGATGACCTCTCTCCTTCAGGAAATGTTTCGGGATGAGACCGAACGGATCAACCAGGCATTCGATCTCATGCTGGGCTTCCAAAACAACCTGAATGAGGCCCAAAAGGAGAAACTGGCCCAGATGATTGCGGACTGGGTTGCTAAGTGGGACTAGTTGGTAACGTGGTGAAACCGCGGATCAACGCGCTTTCTTTTCGATCACATCATTTACCCAGGAAAGGCCCGCGGACACGGCAGGAAAGCCCGCCGTGCTGATGAGCAGGATGAGGGCGTGGTAAATCTCCTCCGGTGTCGCTCCAGCCTCGAGAGCCCTCCTGGTGTGCGAATGGACTCCACCCTCAGATCTTAAGGCCACACACGCTGCCATCTGAACGAGATGGGTGTATTTGTCCTGGAGAGGTCCGGCCTTTCTCCCGAGCTCCCCTGCTCTCTCATGCATCTCAATGAGTTGCGGATACTTCTCCCTGATTTTTAGAAAGTGCCTCGGATATTCTACAGCCATGGCCTTCTTCCCCCTTTCAGCTCGTTTTGCCCCGTTCCATTTGGTCTTTTTATGGGATGGCATGTTCAACACACGTCTATTAATACGATCGTCTTTCCAAAAAACGCCCATACTCGTTCAGTTACTCAGCACCTGTATGCGGAGAACCGCGGATCCCATTTGCGTGCTGTCCGAGAACTGTCAATCTGATCTATGCCGAAGTCTCCTCAATTTTGTCGAAAACACCGGTGTTCATGAGCGAAATCTGCTGGAGAAGTGGGATACCCACCGAGGCTACCATTATTTCGGAACCGGGTGTTGACCGGGTTCCGTGGAGCGACCATTATTTTCAGTGAGCAAAGGCGAATGCGGTCAACAGACCAGAAAGCGATGAAGCGAAGGGACAATGGTGTTCTCTCGAGAAAAAACAGAATCCGTTATGAAATCAAAAGGTGAAAAAACCTACTAATATGGATCAGGAAACTCCGGGATCTATTTCAGCTTAGCAAATTCGATGAGCGATATCAAATAGAGGAAGAGGGTTTGGTTAGGCTGCTTTCACTCCTATATAGAGGTGGGTGATTCCCAGGGTGAGGGGGTACTTTGCCACCATTTTGATACCGGCCTGATCCATGAGCTCGACGAAATCTACTGCTTCAGGAAAATGCATAATCGAATCCGCAAGGTACGAATAGGCAGCGGGATTTGGGGAAAAGGCCCTCGCCAGGATGGGCAGGATGCGATTCAGGTAGGTTTGATAGATTCCTCTCAACAGCCGGTTAGGCGGCAAAGTCATCTCCAACACCATGACTTGGCCGCCGGGTACTACTACTCGATTCATCTCCTGCAATACGCGGATTCTGTTCGGGATATTCCGAATGCCAAAGGCGATCCCGGCCACGTCGAAACTGTTGTCATGAAAGGGCAAATGGAGGGCATCGCTCACGAGCAGTTGGATCCTATCTGATAGGCGCCTTTTCCCAATCTTGGCGCGACCTAAGTCCATCATTTCCCGCATGAAGTCCACTCCGGTTACCCGTATACATGGATGCACATGGGCCGCCTCAATGGCCATATCGGCGGTGCCCGTTGCCACATCGAGAAAGCGATACGTTTGAAAGAAACACATTTTCCTCGCGGCACATCGCCGCCAGGCAATATCTCGCCGCAAGCTGAGGAAACGGTTTAAGAAATCGTACTCTTCAGTGATAGTGGAGAAAATTTCCCTTACCAGATGGATGTGCTCAGCGTCCGTCATCTGCGTTATCAAAGGGTATTTTTGCCTTGTCGATTTTTCCATCTGTCGAGCCTTCCCTTTCAAATATCAAACGTTTCGCACAACACGATTTCAATCCAATCGTCCGAGGCTCTCAGTCCCTTTAATCTCATGGAGAAATTGGATTCGTCAAGGGGAAAAGGGAAGGGGGCCAAAGCCCTGGCAGGAGGAAATTACCCCATAATGGAATGCACAAATCCCGTGGGGCATTGAGTGGAAGAGAGTGGATTTGGAAGAAGTAGACTTCCTCTCTTTCAATCTGGTATTGTTTTATTATCAGATGAAGGGAGCTTAAGGGTGGGAAATATCTCGGTTAAGGGTCAGGCCACGAAAAGTGAGACCTATATCGGATTTGGCGTAGTGTTGCTCTTGGCTGGGATTGCGTTCGGCGTGTTCCTCAAGCAGTTCCACTATCATCCTGCAATCTTTGTCGGCAGCGTCCCTCAGGGGGGGAATGCCCTTGGTCCAACAGCTGATTTATCCAGGAGCATCCTGGCTTATACAGCCAAGGGCATGGTTCCCCTCAGCCCACCGGAAATATTTGGGCCCGAAAACCTATCCGACAAGATTAACGGCAGGGCTGAGCTGTACCTATCGGCAGGATTCTTGAGCCTCAATTCCCAACGGTTCGCGAAGGCGAGTGATCCTAACTCCTGGATGGAGATATTCATCTATGACATGGGAACCACCCGAAGGGCCTTTGCCGTTTACAGCGTTCAAAGGCGAGCGGATGCGGAGAAGATACCGGTGATACAATTCGCATACCGAACGGAAAACGCGCTGTTTTTCGCTCATAGCAGGTACTACGTGGAGGTGATTTCCACGGTCACGACGGATGAGATGGTCGAGGCAATGCGATCATTCGCCCACAATTTTGTCGGGGAAATGGGGGCCCAAGGCGAAAGGATAAGAGAACTGTCGTTGTTTCCCAGGGAGCGGCTTGATGAGGAAAGCGTTAGGCTTCTCATTTCCGATGCCTTTGGCTTTGATCGTTTTGACAATGTATTCATGGCGAACTACGTTTTGGAAGATACGCAATTGACGGCATTCCTGTCTATGCGGGAAGACCCATCAGAGGCCTCAGAACTTGCAGCGGCTTACCATGGGTTTCTCATGGCAAACGGGGGAGTCGACGTGAAATCGGATATGGAAATCCCCAGGGTCAAGTTGGTGAAGATCCTCGGCACTTATGAACTGATCTTTAACCATGGAAGATTTCTCGCGGGGGTTCATGGGGCAGAGGACAGGGGTAAGGCCGAGAGGTTGGCAGCCAGGCTGATGCAAGAACTTTCCGGGTCTGAAAAGTGAACCAGCACTCCAAAGGCGACTCCTTGAACCGGAGGGAATTCCTCGGGAGGACGGTCAAGGCGGGGGCATCTGTTGTCGCAGCCTGTTCCTTGACCTATTGGCTCTATGAGGGCACCCCCCCTGGATCGTCGCAAAACGGGGGTGAACTCGCAACCTTGCCGGATTTCTCCATCCCTGGCCTCCATGGCAAAATGAGCATTGTTACCGGCCGGGACCGGACTCGAACGGTGAATCGTGCGCTGAAAGCCGTCGGCGGTATAGAGGCCTTCATCAAGGGAGGTGATCGGGTACTGCTCAAGGTCAATGCTGCCTTCGCAACCCCACCGATACTGTCGGCCACTACGCATCCCCAGTTGGTGGCCGAAGTTGCCCGTCTGTGCTATAAGGCTGGTGCTTCATCGGTAGTGGTTACCGACAATCCGATCAATGCTCCAGCGAGCTGCTTTTCCCTGACGGGCATAGCCCAGGCCACCACATCGGTTGGGGCGCGCGTCGTTATGCCGACGGAGGAATCCTTCAGACCCACAACGGTTAGAGGTGGAAGCCTGATAAGGGAATGGCCGTTGCTCTATGGCCCGTTTAAGGACATCAACAGGGTGATAGGAATAGGCCCCGTCAAAGACCATCACCGAAGCGGTGCCTCGATGGCCATGAAGAACTGGTATGGCTTGCTTGGCGGACGGCGGAACATATTCCACCAGGATATCCACAACATTATCAAGGAACTGGCCATGATGGTGACCCCCACCCTGGTCATCCTGGACGGTACGACGACCATGATGACCAATGGTCCCACGGGCGGGTCACTGACGGATTTGAAACCGACAAATACCATGATCGTTAGTACCGACCAGGTGGCGGCAGACGCTTTCGGGGCAACGCTGCTGGGGAGAACTGTCGCGCAGCTTCCGTATATCTCCAAGGCGGAGTCGTCAGGCCTTGGCACAGCTGACTATGCGTCGCTCAACCCGGCACGCGACATAACCGGTTGATCATTTTATGGGAATCCAGTGAGAATCCTGACGGCAAGACGGATAAGCCAGGTTTTCTTCCTGATCCTTTTCCTCTGGTTCTGCATCGTCAGTTCCATTGGCGAGAAATGGTGGCAACTGCGGGGTTGGCCCATCAACTGGCTTCTTCAGCTCGATCCGTTAATCGCTTTGGGTACCATGCTCACCACCCGTGTACTCTATGCAGGCCTTTTATGGGCTGTGGTTACCGTGATATTAACCATTCTCCTCGGGAGGTTCTTTTGTGGGTGGGTCTGTCCGTTTGGCTCCCTTCACCACTTTGTCGGGTTCTTGGGCAGGCGACGAAAGGCCGTACGCGACCGGGTCGCAATGAATCAATACCACCGTGGCCAATCGATAAAGTATTATCTGTTGACATTCCTGCTGGTTGTGGCCGCAGGCAGCTTGGGAGCCCATCTGGTAAGGGCCTCTCTGGGCTGGTCCACAATAGTATGGATTTTGGTGATGGCCGGCCTGGCCGTCATCGCGGTGCTCGCCATCTTGAAGCTCACATCCAACCTCCGAAAAGCGATTGTCATCTTTTTCGTCCTGGTGGGAGTTTGGATGGGGTTGGGCTTTTTCCTTCCATTGTATCGTATGGGTGCCTCCTCCTTACAAACCGGGCTGTTGGACCCCATCGCGCTGTTCTATCGCTCAGTCAACCTGGTATCGCTGCCGGTGGTTGACTCCGGGCTGCACAAGATCTCGGCTGTTCCACGGTACTATGAAGGCACCTGGTTGATCGGCTCCATCTTTCTCGTGACGGTCTTCTTAAACCTGAGGATTCCGCGTTTCTATTGCAGGTTCATCTGTCCTCTCGGGGCCCTTTTGGGCGTGCTGGGGCGATTTGCCTTGTGGCGGATAGGCAAAACACGGGACGAGTGCTCGAATTGCCAGCTCTGTGATGCCGACTGTGAGGGCGCCTGCCAACCCTCCGGAGGGATACGGATAAGCGAATGCGTGCTGTGTATGAACTGCCGGTCCAGTTGTGAACACGGCCTCGTAACCTATCGAATGGCGCCATCTGCATCAGGCGAAATCACTTCCCCGGACGTTTCCCGGCGAGGATTCGTCGTTGCGCTCATATCGGGTGTGGCGTTCATTCCCGCGCTCCGCCTGAGCGGAAAGGTTGGCCCGAATTGGGATCCAGGCCTCATTCGCCCGCCCGGGGCCCTTCCCGAGATGGATTTTCTCGCTCGATGCCTAAGGTGTGGCCAGTGCATGCGCATCTGCCCGACAAATATCATTCAGCCTGCGGGAATGGAGGGCGGCCTGGAAGGCCTCTGGACGCCGATCTTGAACTTCCGGATCGGCACGAGCGGTTGCCAGCTCAACTGCATCGCCTGTGGAGGGATCTGTCCTTCGGCGGCGATTCGACCCATTAGCCTGGATGAAAAACTGGGACGTAAAGATTACGCCCCGGCCGGGCCCATCCGGATGGGAACGGCCTTCGTGGACCGCGGTCGTTGCCTGCCCTGGGCCATGGACAGACCATGCATCGTCTGCCAGGAGAATTGTCCCATCAGCCCCAAGGCTATCTTCACACGGGAAAATTTCAGCACGATCAGGGGTGGGGTACTGTCGGTGAAAGAGGCCGACACCCTGAAAATTGAGTTTGAAGGGGTTCCCCTTCAGCCGGGCCGATTTGCCACAGGCGATTATTACTGTATGGTCACCACTGGAGGGAATGGCAATCGCAGGCGGATTGTGGATAATACGGCCAACACCGCGATCATCGCTTCAAGCACACCGTGGGTAAAACCTCCAGCTGGTGGGAGTTCGGTTCATATTCAGGTACGCCTACAGCTTCCCTTTGTGGACCCAAAACTTTGCAACGGTTGTGGCATCTGTGAACATGAATGCCCCGTTAGGGTTAAGAGGGCCATACGGGTGACGCCGGAGAATGAATCCAGGGGCAGGGAACGATCATTGCTTTTGCCGGTGGCGGCTCGAAATCGATGAGCATTTTTTATATCGATGCCATGGGCGAGGGAAAATTTTTCTAGGAGGTAATGGAGATGTCTGGAAAGAAAAGGGGTTTTTCGCGACGCGATTTCCTGAGAGCAGCAGGGGCAGCCGGCATTGGCTCCTTGCTGACCACAAGTGGGTCCTTGGCGGGGAACCCGGGCCAATTCGCTAAGAAGCAAGCCGAGCATCCCTTAGTTCCCACGCGGCCATTTGGGAAAACTGGGGTAAATGTCTCCTGCCTCTCCCTCGGGGGAATATTTGACGTCACATCCAATCAGCTCGTATTGAGACAGGCCCTTAACAGGGGTGTTACTTACTGGGATACTGCTACCAGCTACGTCGGCGGCAAGAGCGAGATCGGAATCGGCAAATACTTTGAGAAATATCCCGAGGCACGGAAGAAAGTTTTCCTCGTGACGAAATCCGGGGCGTCCAGCCCGAGGGGATTGACCAAGCACCTGAATCGCTCCCTGGACCGGATGAAGACCGATTACATCGATCTGTATTTCATGCACGCTGTGAGCGATATCGGAGAGGTGGACGATGAAATGAAAGCCTGGGCGGAGAAGGCAAAGTCGGCGGAAAAGACCAGGTTTTTCGGATTTAGTACCCACAGCAACATGGAGGAGTGTTTGCTCCGCGCGGCCAAGCTCAACTGGATTGACGGAATCATGATGAGCTATAACTATCGGCTCATGCACACCGATCGAATGAGGGCAGCGGTGGATGCCTGTGCCAAGGCGGGAATCGGCTTGACCGCGATGAAGACACAAGCGGGTTCCGTATGGCACCGGGTGGGGAAGGAAAACCAAACGGCCCTGAGGCTCACCGAGCGGTTCATCAAGAGGGAATTTACCGAAGAGCAGGCCAAGCTCAAGGCCGTTTGGGATAATCCCAACATCGCCAGCATCTGCTCGCAAATGGCGAACCTGACGGTCCTGATGTCCAATGTCGCCGCGGCACTGGACCGGGCGAAACTCTCGGTCGATGAAATGGACCTACTGAAGCATTATGCCCGTGAGACATCCCCGGGTTACTGCGCGGGCTGTACTCACATATGCGAGCCGGCATGTGGAGGCCACGTGCCGATAGGTGAAACCATGAGACATCTCATGTACTACAACAGCTATGGCGACCGGGACCGGGCGCGAGCGTTATTCGCGATGGTCCCGGGCCAGACCCGCAAGCGTATGTCCATCCTGGACTATTCCCTTGCCGAGAGAAAGTGTCCGCAGGGCATCCCGATTGGAAGGTTCATGAAGGAAGCCGCTGAGATATTAACCTAGCCGCTTCTCTACCCGGGTTCCTTTATACCATGAAACAGTTCGCTTCCAGCGCCCGGGTAGACCTTCCGTTGTTCTTGGGGGGTGGGTCGTTCCACTCGGGGCCACTGCTTAAAATTCGGCTCCGACCCTTCCTGGGTTACATCCGAAGGGGCGGAGTCAGCCATCTGGGGATTTGCACGGACATCGACGCCCTCCACATTGTGGCTGAACTCGATGGGGATCCCGTTGGGGTCGAAGGCATAAATCGAGTGGATAAAGCCGTGGTCGATCACGTCAGAAACGCGGAAGCCGGCAGCGGAGAGTTTATCCTTTAGCTCCCACAGGTCCTCCTCGGTTTCCACACCAAAGGAGACGTGGTCGAAGATGAAGGGTCCAGTAACGGGACGGCCGTGGTCCTTATGGGGGACGGCCTCGACGCCGGGCCACTCGAAGAAGGCGATCAGATCGGTCTCCGAGATCTCGAAGAAAAAATGCCTGTACCCGGGCTTTCCCAAACCAGCTACCAACCTCATGCCCAGGAGATCCCTCCAGAAGCGGATCGTCCTGTCCATGTCCCCTGTTGCCATCGCTAGGTGATTGATGGCGTTGAATTTTATCATGGAAAATCCTCCGTGCATAAGAGTTTCGGTTTACCCAAGGGGTTTCCTTTTTAGGAAACATACTCTCGAGAGGGGAGGGGAATCAAGGGGGCGGCGGGATTAGAGAGGGGAGCGTATGACCATTCTCATTCAATCTGATTTCCCCCCCTTTTTTGGTTATAATAAATTTAACGCTGTCAAATTCTTTTCTCGGAGACATACAATCGAACGGAAAAGGGTTGCGTTACGGTGGAACCAATGGGTGGGGTAAGCAGGAGGGATTTCTTGAGGTATGCGGGAGCTGTTGGAACCGCGTTACTCCTAGGAGAAAAACGAGGAGGAAGGGTTATGGCGGATACCATGAGCCGTGTGTCACTGTTGAGGACGGATACCCGAGAGCACGGGGTAAAGGCCTCGCTTCGGGCATTAAATGTGAACCCCGTGAAGGGCAAGGATGTTCTCC
>CAYFXP010000006.1:0-17369 GCA_964346935.1 uncultured Syntrophobacterales bacterium | reverse complement strand
TGATACCGAAGGTGAGGCTGAAGCCCATGGCTATGAGGGCTAGGATCACGCTGTTCACTAGGCCGTACACCACCATGCTGGCTATCATCTCGCACTCCTTGCAGAAGGGGCGATCTTTTCCGGAAAGATCGCCCCGAAACATCCATGAGGATTTACCCTCAACCGCGCTGGTTTATGCAGGGGAAATCTCCCCTGCTTGTCATTTCATATAGGGGGGTAGTTCAATCTTCCCCTCCGCAACCACCTCAGGGTATACGGGTACCCTCACCCCCGGCTTCCTCCACTGGAAGGCACACCCAATGGCTGTTTCTTTAGGGTTGACCCCGTAAACCACTTGGTGGTCCTTTGCGAACTTTATTCTTCCAACGACGCCCGTAAGGTCTGTTTTTTCAAGAGCGCTTATAAGGGCGTTTGGTTCAAGGGTGCCTGCACGCTCGATAGCATCGGCCAAAACGTAGACGGAATCGTAGCTCGGTCCCGGACCATGACCTGACAGTTTGATCCGGGCCTCCTCACCCCATCTCGTCCCGTAATTCTCATTGTAGGCCACGGACTTCGGCACCGCTTTTACGGGGATCGGCCCGATCTCGAAGAGAAAGTTGACCATTCCCTCCACTTCTCCCTCGAAGACCTCCCAGGCATTGCCCGGGGCAACGGGGCTGATGAAGCCGCAAAGCAGCGCTGGCACCTTCATGCTGCGCGCCTGTTTTAGAAGAATGCCGCTCTGGGGCATATCGAATATAGGCACGACTACCTGGGCTTTTTTGGCCCTCGCCTTAATGAGCGTCGGGGAGAATTCCGTAGCGCCCGTGGGATAAGGATCGAAACCTACGACCTCCCAGCCTTGTTTCTCGATAACCTTTTGGAGGCGCCCACCGGTTGCCTTAGCCCAGAGCACGTCCTGTACGACAACATATGCCTTGTTGAAGCCGAACTCCTTATTCAGAAACCCCATTACTCCTACGAGATACTTGACGAGGTAAACGGCATTGAGGCACGTTCGGAACATGCACTTATATTTGTCGTAGTTCTCCACTATCTTCTTCTGGAATGCCGGGGTCATGGCAATCGAACAGATGTAGGGCAGATTGTACTTGGCGATGAGGTCCATGGACGCCAGCAATACCTCCGAACGAAAAGCCCCCACCACGATGGCATGGGGTTTCTTCTCCAAGATGAGCTTCTCCACCGCCGTCAAGGCGTCATGGACCGGTATCCCGGGCTCATGTTCCCTCGTGTCTATCGAGTAGGCTTTGAGGGGCCGTTTTACGCCGTCTACCGTTACCCCTCCCTTTGCGTTTATTTCCTCCGCCGCCATCTGCACGCATCTCCAAGCATCTGCCCCCTCAATAGAGCCTAGGGCGGTGGGAACCCCAATGACAATGGGCTCAGCAGCCTTTGTATGGGACATCGTACCCGCGAGGAATACAACGAAAACAGCGACTATAAATGATGCAAGACATAAAGGGAATTTCACTTTCATGGCTTTACCTCCTTTTTTAGGGGTTTGGGAAAGGGAAAATCTTTTGCGATTCTCTACCCCTGATCGGTTGGCCTTTTGCAGAGCAGATAGGGGGATTCATGAATTTAGAAGAATATATCGAGGACAAGTTCTTTTACCACAGTATTTCCTCTTTGTCAAACAGAAAAAGGACGCTACCTTTTACCCGAGCTTTGAACTGGATAAGGCCCTCGGTACATGAAGATATGATTATTATCTCCCACTCAAAATCCGTCTCCCTAAAAAGGATTTGCAATTTTCAGCGGATCGACTATAAACCACTATGGGACCCCTGTGATAAGGGTTCTTCTTGGGGTTTGAGGCAATTTTCCCGAGGTGATTGAGTGAAAGGAGGCCGTAATGTTCACGCTGGTTCGTGGGGGCAGGATCTATGCCCCAGAAGAAATGGGTAATCGTGATGTACTGATCGCTGCCGGTAAGATAGTCAAGGTCGATGATCAGATTGATCTCCCGAAGACTTTTAATGCGGTAGTGGTAGAGGCAGAGGGAAAAATCGTTACCCCGGGGTTTATCGATCTGCATGTGCACATCATCGGGGGCGGAGGGGAAGGAGGCCCTTCGACGAGGGTGCCGGAGATCCAGCTCAGCCAGATTACGGGGGCTGGGGTGACCACGGTGCTCGGTGTGCTGGGGATAGACAACGTATCTCGGCACCCCGAATCGCTGCTCGCAAAAGCCATGGGCTTAGAACGGGAAGGCATCACCGCTTACATACTGGTGGGTTCATATCAATTTCCTCCGGTCACCATCACGGGGTCTGTGCGGAAGGATATCGCGTTGATTCCCAATGTCATCGGGGTGGGGGAAATCGCCATTTCCGATCACCGCTCCTCACAACCCACCTTTGAAGACGTGGCCAAGGGGGCCGCCGAAGCGAGGGTTGGGGGGATGCTTGGCGGGAAAGCCGGGCTAGTTCAATTCCACATCGGTGGAGGTAAGAGGGGATTGGAGTACTTGTTTCGGTTGGTCGAGGAGACCGAGATTCCAGTTGAGCAGTTCCTTCCCACCCACATCAGCCGATCCCCTGTTGTATTTGAGGAAGCAATCAGGTTTGCGCAAATGGGAGGAAATGTGGATATTACGGTTTTGGGGAGGAAGCCGACTCGGAGGATGAATGTCGGGGAAGCGGTCAGGCAGTTATTGTCTGCCAAGGTATCGGTGGAACAAATAACGTTGAGCTCGGATGCCAATGGGAGCTTGCCGGTTTTCGACGAAAAAGGATCTCTCATCGGTATGGGTGTGGGGGATATTCGAAATCTATTCGAGGAATTTCGATCCTTAGTCACTGAGGAGCGCTTCCCCGTTTCGGATATCCTGAGATGCATAACGTTGAATCCCGCCAGGAGGATCAAGATCGATGGGCGAAAAGGCTCTCTGGAGGAAGGCAAAGATGCGGACCTCATAGTCTTTGGACCGGATTGGACAATCGATCGGGTTTATTCGCTAGGGAAGCTCATGGTATCCTGGGGGAAGCCAGTGGTGAAGGGGACGTTCGAGTGAGACCTGTGGCCTTTTTTAATCAGATCCGAGTTCCTTTCCCAATTCATACGCTTTTTCCATCAGGTCACGATTCTTCCCTATCTCACCGGCTTCTGAGGCGCTACCGTAGATCATTCCGATAATTTCGGCACCGACGTAATTGAAGGCATCCTGAAATGTCCGCAATGCGTTGACCGCCCCGGAGGCGAAAGGATCGATATCGGCATATGTCAGGACGATACCGATACGTTTCCCCGCAAAGGCGGCATAATCCTCCCCCGGGCCTCCCAAGGCATACCATCGGTCCATGAACAATTTGGTTTGAGCGGAGACGGTAAACCAGTAGATGGGACTGGCAATCACGAGCGCATCCGCTTGTCGGAGTTTAGGATAGAGAATCTCCATATCATCATCGATCACACAATCCTTATGCCCGTCCTCCCGACATGCATCACATGCTGTACAAGGCTGAATATTCAGAGTATGAAGATAGAAGGTCTCGACCGCAGCCCCGGTTGCTTTGGCTCCCGTAGCCACCTGTTTCGCAAGTGTTGCGCTGTTGCCCTCTTTTCTGGGGCTTCCCATCACGAGTAAGATTTTCTTGCCCCCCATAGACTTCCCTCCTCCTTCCAAAATGCCGTTGAAACGTCCTTAATGGACCTTCAGAATAATCGTCTGTTCGGGAAAAATATTTGAGTAACTCAACAGGTCTAGACGGGCCAGCTTGGTAGAGAACATACTCATTATGAAATGAATTGTCAAAGGATGCCAACCGTGAATCCGGCCGAGCTTAATTTTGAGAAATCTTGAGAGAATAAGAGGTATTCGAAGAAAAAGTGAGTTTTCGTGAGATTTTAAAGTTTGTGAATGTTATAACAATTTTACAGGTTTTAATCAATTGATTTTCTTGCTGGAAAAAGAACGGAATCAAAATAAGAAGAAATCCTTATCATAATTCTATAAAATCAAATTTTATTTATTATTCCCCATGTGATAATAAATAGAGAGAGGGCGCTAAATGGTGGGATTTTACTAAAACGCAAGACGTTAAACGCAAGCTCGGTGCCATCCTCAGTGCAGATGTCGAGGAATACAGCCGCCTCATGGGGGTGGAGTGAACAAAAGGGAGGCGGGGAGTATGATCGGAGCGATAATCACACAACGGATGGTGCTTTCAGCATTTGATTGTCTGAATCGGCGTGACCTACCAGCATTTCTAAGAAACTGGGCAGAGGAGGCAACCTTCATCTACTGTCCCGCTGTCTCTGTTGGCGGTAAGATAGAGGGGAGAAGAGAGGTTGAAAAGTGGTTTCAGAGATTCATGGACCAGTTTCCCAAGGTAAATTTTACGGTGAGAAGTATATGCGTACAGGACATATTTTCCTTCGGTGGTACCAACGTCGCGGCAGTAGAGTGGGATGGTACCTTTACCAACCGTGATGGGAATCATTTTCAGAACACGGGGTCATCGTAATTAATGCTAAAGAGGGCCAAGTTCTCCAAGCACGTGAATACGTATTTAACGCAGAAATACAAAAAAAGGCGTGGGGAGAAAGTGAGGGAAATAACAGAAATTCAAAGGGAGGACAACGAAATGATAGTTATGAAGGAGAAACTCATTGAAATGATTAAGAAAGGTACCCCCGATAGGGAAATAATGAAGGAACTGGGTATCGAAACGAGGGCTTCTCTGAGGAGGATGTATTACGAGGCATTGGTTGAAGCTGGGAAGATTAAGGATATTTTTTCAGAACAGGAACTGAAAAAATCAGTGAGGGGGAAGAGGGCGTTGACCATCGGTAAAAGGGGGACGATTCTCCTGAGCAAGGCATTGCTGGTAGACCGATTTGGTTTCAAAAAAGGGGATAAGTTCAGCATTGCCAAAAGAAGGGATAGCATTGTCCTGAGAAAAACGGAGTAGCGAAATATTCCATTCGCCAATTGTTAGTTTTCATTGAGAAATACCCAATTTCCTCAAGCCTGCCATTCCCTAGCATGTGCATCATTGTATTGCAGCCAAAAGATGGCACATATTATTTTCGTTTTTTTCTTGGAATTCGACGCCTCCAATAAGCAAAAACTATCAAGCATCCCAGGGCAGCGAAGCCAATAATGTAGTACGTTTTATAGGACTTGAACCGGACGTCCTGAATTGCAACGAGATCAATTTCCTTCCTTGGAAATCCTTTACGCTCAAGTACGAGCTTTCCGAGAATGGCCCCTTGACTTATGGGGGGATTTACCGAAGAAGGGATCTCTTTTCCGAGGGGAATGGATTGTTCCATGTCCTTGGGAACCGTTACAATAAGCGCCTTAATAGCGGAAAGCCCGACTTCAGGCGGATCGCCTTTTAGCACCTTTACCTTCGCAATAACCTCTCCTTGGTCGACCAGTGTGCGGGTCGAGAAGTTTTTAAACCCGTATCCAATGAGCTTCAAGGCATCGGTGTCGCGGTTCTTGCCAGTCTTCGCTCCCATGACGACACCGATGAGCCTCTGGCCGTCTTTCTTGGCTGAGAAAAGGAAGTGATACCCAGATCTTCTCAAATAGCCCGTCTTGAGGCCGTCGACGCCTTTGCCCCGATTGAGCAGCGGGTTCCAGTTCTTCTGCCTTATCCCCCGATAGGTATACTCCGGAAGCGCATGAAACTTCAGGGCACCGGGGTGATCGTGTATATAATGGAATCCAAGATGGGCCATATCGATGGCGCTCGTCTGCTGGCCTGCTGCATGCAGCCCATGGCAGTTGAAAAATTCGGTGTGCTTAAGTCCAAGAGCCTCGGCCTTTTCGTTCATTTCATGGACAAAGACCTCCTCTGAGCCCGTGAGAAACTCAGCGATAGCCAAGGCGGCGTCGTTGGCCGATATGGCGGCAACCCCCTTAATCAACTCGATTAATTTAACCCTGTCGCCAACTTTAAGGAACATCTGGGAACCGCCCATCTTCCATGCCCTTTTGCTGACAACCTCCTCCTGGTCAAGCTTAACGCTACCACGCTTGATGGTGTCGAAGGCGAGATACAAGGTCATCATCTTTACGAGACTAGCGGGGCTCATTGGCTTTTCGGGATTCTTTTCGTAAAGAATCTGGCCGGTCGTTCCATCCATCAACACGGCTGATTCTGAATGAATGGTCAGAACTGGTTGGGATTGACACCACCCAGAAAAGGTGGGGTAAAGACATAGCATTGTCACAAAAAATGCCTTGATAGCGACGAGCCTCTTTCGTCCCATAATCTTCTCCTTTCGTCGAAAAAAGCCTGAATTCGAAAAGCTATTACGAGCCCCGTACCATTTCGCCATTATGACTTCATACCATGGCCTCGTCATAGGATTTTACTATCCCGCTTCTCCTTTCTCAAGCCGGTGACCCCAATCTGCCTACCCGCCCTCTCATCAGACGGCCACCGATCAAAACGGGTATAGGAGAAAGATCAGAGTCATTTCTCTCCATCAGATCAAGTAATAGTTTGGAAGTTCCAAACGGGGAAAATTGAGGCGGCAAAAAGGGCTTCTTCCGCCGCCACCCCTTTATTTATAGGGGTTGATGTTCGTCGCGGAGCAGGTCATTTGTAGTCTTGACCGGGTTGAAGGTGATGAGCGGGACTTCCACGAAGATGGTGGTCCAGCCGGCCATGGCCCCGTTCCAGAGTCCTGGAAGCTCGAGGGCCTTGAGCTCTCGACCCTCCTTCGATTTCCTTGTGATCACGACGGCATTGGTCTCGACATATTCCCTCAGGTCGAAGGGCTTTCCCCAATAATCCCTGACTCCACAGACAACGTCAACGGGGTTGAAGTGAGTCGCTGAGCCCCATATCTCCTGTTGTTCAATGGAACCGGGATCTACCTGGGCCCTCTCAACGATCTGCATGGAAAGGGTACCGTCTTTCCCCTCGACCCAAAAGGGCCCTCCCCCGGGTTCTCCCCGGCTTGGCACTTGGCCGCAAACGCGCACGGGGCGATTGAGCGTGGACACGAGGAATTCCCTTTTCTCCCCAGTTGATCCAAGCCTCAGGCTTTCCGGGATCGGAAGGAAAAGCTCAGTCTTCAAAAAATCCAATGCGTCACCGAGAAACCGCTCTTCATTAATTCCTTCGGCGAGCTTCTCCATGAATGAGAAAATCCTCTTCTGGACCTTGAGGAGGTACCCGGCCAAGGCCTTTTTCCATGTCAATGTCGTGGCCTTGAGCCTGTCCGGAACGATGTTGTCGATATTCTTGATGAAAATGATGTCTCCTTTGAGGTTGTTGAGGTTCTCTATAAGGGCTCCGTGTCCGGCTGGCCTGAAGTGAAGGCTTCCATCCGCCAGACGGAAGGGACGGTTTTCCATGTCCACGGCGATGGTATTGGTGGATTCCGTCTGAATGGAGAAGTCCATCTGAAATCGAACGTTATATTTCGCTTCGTAAACGGGCCCCACCTTTTCCAAGAGCCTCTCAAAATCTTCCCGGTGTTCTTGAGATACGGTGAAATGGAGTCGACAGATCCCGCGGGCGTTACGAGCGTATTCCACGGCCTCCACCAGGTGTTCCTCAAAGGCCGTTCGACTCCCATCCGGATATTGATGGAACTTGAGCAGTCCTTTAGGGAGGTTGGCGTAGTTGAGACCATGAGGGGTCAGAAGATACTCCAAGATCTCCGTGAGCCTTCCTTCCTCTATTAGGCTATTGATGTCGAAACCGGCACTGGCCATAATTCCCTTGAGGGTATCGAAGAAGGCGAAGCGATCGATGTTATTAATAAAGGCAAGGAGATCCCTAAACCTCCCCTCCCCGGCTTCAGCTCCTTTGGCAATTTCCTTCCGTCCCATTGGGGGTACATGGGTATAGAGCCAGAGGGGGAGCTCGAACATGCGGGTGGCAGCACCTGAGGCGGGCACGAACTTCAGACACCGTCCTTGATCTGCAGCCCCTTTGTGGCTTTCAATAAGGGCTGGAAGTTCCTCCTCACCTATAGCATGTATGCCATCGCCTATCGTGCACGGCCGTTTGAGGCTCAAATACGGTGCAGGCCCTCTGAAGGCCTCTAATTGAGAATTAATCTTCTGTTCCGTGATCCCAAGCGCCTTCATCTGATCGCGGTCTTTTTTCGAGAATTTGAAGGAGTGCATGGACTAATATCTCCCGAAAAACGGTCTTTCCATAGGGGCGTATTCCCCTTTGCCTCAGGTTGGTTAAAGCCTACGACATAATTTCGATGGGTTGCAACTCTCCTGACTTCAGCGGGCGCCATTTCGGAGAAATTATTCGGTGCATAAGGAGCCGCCGCTACTTTTGTGTGGCCTCGTGAACTAAATCCAACGCCCGTTGAACCCCCTTGGTTGGTACTATCCCGCATCCCTGTGTAGGCCGAATATACCAGCGCTCCCGCCTTTGACCAATCTCAATCCAGAAATTTTGGGTCAAGTTCTCCTCTGCAACGATCACCTGCACCATCCCCTTCTGACGTTCGGGATCATAGAGAAACTCCTTGAACTGGACGACCGTTTCGCCTCGCTGGTCCTCAGGCTTAAAACGGTCGGGGTCGAAACGCTCAAGGTAATACGTCTTCAACGGTATATCCTCCTTTAAGGGGATTTCCACGTGCTGTCGCTTGAGCAGTTGCAGGTCATGGAATTCCCCCTGTCCGCTTTCGTGCCATTTGCGTTCGTATTTCGTATCGAATCGAGGGGGTACCTTATTAGAGAGAGGCTCGAAGCCCGTATGGGGGGCCTGTTCCAAAATCCAATTCACGTAGGGGTGATAGTCGGTAATGATTCTGACCTCTCCTCCGTCAACCAGGCGGCTGTTGAGCAGTTTGAGAAAGGCATGGGAGAAGAGGCGATGTTTCGTGTGGCGCTTCTTGGGCCATGGATCCGGGAAAAGCGAGTAGATACGTTGCAACGATTGCGGGGTGAAGAGCCGATCAAAGGCGATTCGTGCATCCGCCTGAAGTAGCCGAATGTTGCCCACGTTTGCTTGGGCTATGTTGTGGAGTGCCTTCTGGATTGAGGCCCATTTCAACTCGAGGCCCACAAAGTTTCGGTGTGGGTGGTCTTGGGCCAGTTGAACGAGAAACTCACCGTATCCAAAGCCGATTTCGACCTCAAGGGCCCCATCAATCCCGAACCGTTGCCGCCAGTCTATCGGGCGTTCTGCTTTCAGCCAGAGAATGAAGGGTTTGAAGAACGGATTACTCGGGTCCATTGGCACATCTTAGCGTAAGGCGATGTCTCTCCTCACAAAATCCATGTCTGCTCTTCCCGCTAAACCTATCAGAAGGGGGAATATCGTGTCAAATTGGGGGGTTGGGTTCACTTGATGAGCCGTTGGTGCATTTTGAAGAGGGCTAGCGGGAAGAAGACAAGGCAGAGAATCGCAAGGTAGGCGACATTCCACAACAAGTCATTACCTATTACCCCGAAGCTGAATGAGCGCGTAAGTTTAACGAGATGGGCCAGGGGCAAGAGGATGGCGAGCTTTTGAGCCCATGACGGCAAGTTCTCGATGGGGAAAAAGGTGCCGCTGAAGAGGAACATGGGGGTGACGAATAAGAATATCGGCAGGTTGAACATTTCAATGCTGGGCACAATGGCCGTGAAGAACATGCCGATGGATCCAAAGGCGATGCCGCCCAAAAAGGCCAGGGGCACTATCAAAAGGCCGTGGGGATAATGAATAAGGCCGAAGAAACTGATTACCGCCATCATGATGGCCGTGGCGATGACTGATTTTGTCGCTCCCCAGACGATCTCCCCGGTAATGATTTCCTCCAAAAAAAGAGGCGTTGCCATCATCCCGTCAAAGGTCTTCTGGTAATACATTCTCACGAAAGAGGCATACGTGTTCTCGAAGAAGGCGTTGTACATTATGTTGATGGCGATCAGGGCAGGGGCGATGAAATTGACATATGAAATCTCTAAGTCGCGATAGAAGACGCTTCCCACTAAAGCGCTCAACCCAACGCCGAAGGCCAAGAGATAGAAAAGGGGCTCAAGCAGGGGCGGAATAAAACTGACTTTCCAAATTCTCCGATAAACAGTCGCGTTTCGCTGCCAAACCCTTAGGAATCGCCTGGACAGGCCCATTGAGGGCATTCCGTTCATTCCCTCAGTTCCCTCCCGGTTAGTTTCAAGAAGACGTCTTCCAGGGTTGCCATCCGCAAGAGACAGCCCTCTCGACAGTATTGAGTGCTCAATGTCCGAAAGAGGATATCCCCCTCTTGGCCATAGACAATCAGCCGATGACCCAGATCCTCATGTTCAAGACCCCGGGATTGAACGTATGTGCGAAGTTCATTGTTTGGCCCCGCCACTTCGATGACATTGTGACCCACGTGTTCCCTGATAAGCTCGAGAGGCGTGCCCTGAACCAGAATGTGACCATGGTCCATGATAAAGAGTTGGTCGCAGAGCCGTGAGGCTTCCTCCATATAGTGGGTGGTTAACAAGATGGTGAGGCCCTTGGACCTGAGTTCATCCAGCCTCTCCCAAACCTGGTGGCGGGACTGGGGATCCAGGCCGGTAGTCGGTTCGTCCAGGATCAGAAGCTCCGGGTCATTGATGAGTGCCCGCGCTAAGACCAATCGGCGCATCATTCCCCCTGATAGTTCATTAACCCTGGCGTTCTTGCGGTGATCAAGCGCGATGAACTGCAAAAGTTCCTGTGATTTTTTGCTCGCCTCGCTTCTTGGAATATCAAAATAGCGCGCAAAGACCTCCAGGTTTTGTTGGACCGTCAGGTCGGGGTCCAGGGTGTTCTCCTGCTGACAGACACCGATCCGGGATTTGACGGTACGCAATGCCCTGAGAATTTCGAGGCCGAAGACCTTGAGGTGGCCGCTTGTCATGGGCGAAAAGCCGTATATCATGCGAATGGTCGATGTCTTTCCAGCACCGTTGGGTCCCAAGATGCCGAAGCATTCTCCCGGCACTACTCGAAAGGAGATGCCGTCGACGGCCACAATATCACCGAATTCCTTCCTCAGGTTTTCCGCTTCGATAACGTATTCCATGAGAGACCCTCGGTCTTCTAAGCTTACCCACACTGCTGGATTTTTCAAGCAAAACGCCATATTTTACTACGTATATGGCATCTCAGTCTCAACGGTGAGTTTGGCACCCGATGACAGTGAGGAGTTAAAGTATATGGACAATCAGGGACGGATTTTCCTTTTTGTTGGCAGTCTGTTCGGCGGCCTTGGCGTAATCCTCGGAGCTTTCGGGGCTCATACCTTAAAGGCTCGGTTGATACCGGAACTCCTGGCAACGTTTGAAACGGGAGTTCGGTATCAGATATATCATGCCTTGGCGCTCTTGGCCGTGGCACTGCTGTATGCTAATCGACCTGTCAAGGGGTTGATGACCGCGAGCGGCTGGCTATTCGTGGTCGGCACACTGCTTTTTTCGGGCAGCCTGTATGCGCTCACACTTAGCGGCGTAGGATGGCTCGGTGCAATTACGCCGGTAGGTGGAACAGCCCTTATCATTGGTTGGTTCTGTCTCGCGGTGGCGGCTCTTCGGGATCACGAGAAAGACAAGGAGGGGGCAAACTCAGGCCGAACCCTCCCTCGGTTCAGCCCACTTCGAACTCCGCCAGAATAGGAGTATGATCCGAGGGCCTCTGGGACATCCTCGGCCCCACGTCAATCCATGATCGTTTAGACCTCCGGGCCATCGGTTCTGTGGCCCATATGTGATCCACTCGCCAGCCCATCCCCCTGGCCAAGGCATTTCTCACCCGATAGTCCCAGAAGGTGTAATGTCCTCCCTCGGCTACATGGAGGCGGAAGACATCCACCAACCCCCACCTTCGTACTTGCTCGAGGGTGCGATGTTCCTCCCGATGAAACCCGATGGACCCCAGAAGCCCCTCCGGGTCGTAAACGTCCCGAGCCTCCGGGGCAACGTTGAAATCCCCAACCCAGACCAAGGGTTCTTCTGGCTTGAAGTGTCGTTCCAGAAAACCCCTGAGCCTCCGAAACCACGTCAGCTTATAATCGAACTGCTCAGAGTCTGGCACAGTACCGTGAGGGACGTAGGTGTTCAGGATGGGAATTCCGAAAATCCTTACCAGGATGAGCCTCGCCTCGTCCGGCGGCCTCTTATCATCGAGGCCTATGTGCACAACCTCCATCGGTTGTCGGCTGAGAACCGCCACACCGTTGAATCCCTTTTGCCCCCGATAGGCGCACATATACCCCAGTTCTTGCAGGGCCTCTTGGGGAAACTCACCGTCCTGAACCTTGGTCTCCTGGAGGCAGATTACATCTGGTGGTTGCTGATGAAGCCAGCTCAGGAGCGAGGAGAGCCGGGCTCGAATTCCGTTGACGTTAAAGCTTGCCACCCTGAAAAGCGTGCTCATAGGAAGATCCGGAAACTGATAATTACTTCAGAGGAATCCCTGAAAGGCCACATTTCCCTCTCCATCGAAGTCGACGACATAGAGAAAGGGCCCTCTTCCATCAATAGAGCCGAAGCGGAGGTCGAAAAATTCCACCCTGCGATTCCCATTCACAATTCCCCTGTCTCTGGCCACCGGAAAGCGGGCAAACCAGTAAAATGTCCTCACTCCTTGCAGCCCCAGGGCCTTCTCCACCCAGGGGGAGTTATCGAACCTCTCCCATGCCCGGTACTGCAGTTGTGAGATGGGCTGGTAGCGGGACAGGAATCGCCCCAGGAAGTTTGTCCCTCCATTCGATTTGTCCTCTTTTCCTATCAGATTGACGAGCCCCAGATATATCTTCTTCTCCGTGAGAACAAAGTTCCCCCAGTTGAAGGGTGAGAGGGGTTGGGGCAACGAGGCAACAGTTTCGGTTACCAAGTAAGCCCCTCCCGCGTAGCTCTTCGCCAGGGAAAGGGCCCGTGAGTGGTTGTAAGCGCAGACGGAAATGTAGAGTGCCGCGAGTCCCACCGAAACCCTTGCAAGGGTTTGGCTTCTTCTCTTCCAGAGATGAAGGGCGATCAATGGAACCAAGAAAGTCGACACCAGAAAGAGGTCGATAATGAACACCCAATCCAGGGTGAACCGAGAATCGGATAAGGGGCTCAGTATCATGGTCCCGTAGGAAGTGATGAGATCGAGAAAAGTGTGGACAAGGAGTTCAACTACCCAGATGAGAAAGAACGCCCAGAATCGTCTCACCTTTGAGACCTTGACAAACAGCCATGCAAAAAGCAGGGAGAGTGGAATGATGAGAAAAACCGAGTTGGTCAGGTGCCTGTGGTACCTGAGCGTAAATTCCGCGCTAAGGAAAGGGCTCAGGACCATATCTAGATCGGGGAAGACTGCGGCCGAGACCCCGGCTATGGCCCCCCATTTTCCCGTGTCCCTGCCTAAACCGGTCTTTGCGATCATGTACCCGGCCAGGGCGTGAGTTGGGGTATCCATACCATCAATATAAGTCCTAGCTCAGGGGTTTTTCAAGCGAGAGGCTTGAGCCTACTTCAGCATCGATTCCATTGATTTTACCCATTTCCCCGACTATAATAACCCACGAGTCCCAACAGGGAGAGCAGGCCTTTGAGCATTCTCGGAATCTCGGGAGGTCCCCGGATGGGAGGAAACACAGAGGTTCTTTTGGAGGAGGCCCTCAAAGGCTCTCACGAGGCGGGAGCAGAGGTGGAGGCAGTCTTTTTAAGGGACAAAACCATATCGCCCTGTCTAGAAATATACGGCTGCAAGATAGATGGCCGATGCGCAATCAAGGACGATTTTCAAGAAGTGGCGGAGAAGATGGTCTAAGCAGATGTTCTCATCGTAGCCCCCCCCATCTTCTTCTACACGGTCAGTACCCACACCAAGATGTTGATGGACAGGTGCCAGTCCTTCTGGGTGAAGCGGTATTTCCTCAAAGAACCTATTACTCCTGGCGGACCTCGCCGAAAGGGTGCCTTTATCTCGGGCGGTGCTACCCACGGCAAGAGGCTCTTTGAGGGAGTAACGCTCGCGGTCCGGTATTTTTTCGATGCCCTACACCTGGATTTATCCGATACGCTGCTGGTGAGGAGAGTTGATGAGAAGGGGGAAATCTTCGATCATCCAGAGGAGATTCGTGTGGCTTATGAGTTGGGAAACAGATTGGCACGAGCCGGGGAATGGGGTGTTACGGGGATCAAGACATAACCTCGATATGTAATGCATGTGGATGGTGACGCAATAGGGGATGAATCCTTTGAAAGAGGACGCTAAAAACGAGGATAGGGCATTTATCCTCCTGGTTTCAATGTTCGTCGGGGCCCTTGTAATTTCATCGGTTCTGGCGAGCAAGATTATTACCATACTCGGCCTTTTCGTCCCGGCAGGGGTATTGGCCTACTGTATTACCTTTGTGGTCACCGATGTTATCAGTGAAATTTGGGGCAAGGAGCGGGCGAACCGGGTGGTCTTCAGCGGGTTTATCACCTTGCTCGCCACGTTCCTCCTGATTCGCCTAGCCCTGGCCTGGGATGCGGCCCCCTTTTGGAGGGAACAGAGGGCCTTTTCGGCCATTCTGGGAAGCACATCCAGGATTATCATCGCCAGTTTCATCGCCTACTTGGCGAGCCAATACCACGACGTGTGGGCCTTTCATGTCTGGAGAAAGTGGACCGAAGAGAGACATCTCTGGTTGAGGAATACCTTCTCGACGGTGGTTTCCCAATTCATCGATACGCTGATTTTCATAACTATCGCCTTCTATGGTAGTGTTCCCGTTTTTCCCTTGATTAAGGGCCAATACCTTATCAAGGTACTTATTGCCGTTTTGGACACCCCTTTCGTGTATCTCGTGGTTACGCTCATCAGGAGAGGAACTGCATGGGAGGGACAATCTTCAGGAGATAGCACCAAAAGGAGGGAGATATGGAGAAGAAGGAAGAGACCCGAGAGAAGAACGAACATCCCGTAGAGGAGAACGAGAAACCCCCGGAGAAGGGGGAGAAATCTCCGGAGGAGGAGAGACCCCCGGAGAAGGATAAGAAACCTCCGGAGAAGAAGGAGAAACCCCTGGAGAAGATGACGGCGAAGGAACTCAGGGAGATTGCCCTGGAGATTCCCGAACTCACGGGCGTTCACGCCATGAAAAAAGAGGAACTCCTTGAGGCCATCGGAAAATTCCGTGGTGTCGAAGAGGAGGTAAAGAAGGAGAAGAAGGTTGAGGAGAAGGCTGAGAAGAAGGCTCGGGTGAGCATAGGGGATCTCAAGAATAAGATTCGCGAATTTAAGGCCCTCAAGGAAGAGGCGGTCAAAAAGGGGGATCCTCGAATGGCGAAAATCTACAAGCGCCGCATTAACAGGTTGAAAAAGAGGACTCGGAAGGCGGCGTAAAGGGAAATGGGATGGCGAGGGTTTCGGTGGTCATACCCACCTACGATAGGCTCTCGAAGGTAAAAGATGCCATAGAGTCCGTCTTGAAGCAGACCTACTGGGACTTTGATTTGTGGGTAGTGGATGATGGGTCAACGGATGGAACTGGTGAGGCCTTAAAGATGTTCGGCCATAGAATCAAGTACGTTTCTCAGGCAAATAGAGGTGTCAGTTCCGCCCGGAATTTAGGTTTGAGAGTTTCCAGGGGTAAATATGTGGCCTTCTTGGATTCCGATGATCTCTGGGAGCCGAGGAAACTGGAGATCCAAGTAAGGTGCATGGAAGCAAATCCCCAGTTTCCCCTCTGTTATACCGATGAAATCTGGATAAGGAAGGGGGTAAGGGTCAATCCGAAGAAAAAACACGCCAAATACTCGGGTTGGATTTTCGAGAAATGTTTGCCCCTGTGCATCATCAGCCCTTCCTCGGCCCTGATGAAAAGGGCCCTCTTCGAGGAAATAGGCGGCTTTGATGAGAACCTCCCTGTGTGTGAGGATTACGATTTCTGGCTTCGAGTGGCCTGCCGTTACCCGGTCCTCTTCATCGATAAGAAGCTCATCATCAAGAGGGGGGGACATGCGGATCAGCTCTCCACTCGGTCATGGGGGAATGACCGATATCGGGTGATGGCCATCGAGAAGCTCTTACGTTCTCAGAGCCTGAAGGCCGGGGAGAGAAGGATGGCATTGGCAGAGCTCGTTAGGAAATGTCGCATTCTATCCCAGGGATTCTACAAGAGGGGTAAGCGAAAAGAGGGGAGGTGGTACGAAAAGTCGGCCGAGCGGTACAGGGCATATGGTAAGCAATTGAATTGAAAACCAAAATGGAGCGAACTTTAATGGGTCGCGTTTTACGAAAGATACGGATTGACGCAATCGACACGAGGGATCACTTCTTTTCCATGACCTTTCACCCCAATCTTGACCATCTCACGAGATCCATCGGGCACGTGGGTGTTCTTCAGCCCATTACCGTAAGGGAGAAAACCCGGGGATCGAGTTATCAGGTGATCAGCGGATTTAAGAGGCTGACTGTCTGTGAGCAGTTGGGGCAGAAAGAAATCGACGCCTTCTCTTACCGCAAATCGGAGTTGGGCAACCTGGAGGGCTTTCAGATGACCCTCCACGAAAACCTGGCGATCCGGCGCCTCAATCTCATCGAGAAATCGATGGTCGTAGAGAAATTGATTCGCCGATTCGGGCTTTCAAAAGAGTCGGTCACCAGGGATTACATGTCTATGCTTGGCCTCCAACCCAGCCTCAGAATACTGGGGGCAGTGTCTCAACTCGTCCGGTTGCGACCCGAGATAAAGCGATATATCGTGGAGGAAGGGGTATCCCTCGAGAACGCCGTCCGTCTGTTGGAATTCTCCCCCGAGGATCAGGCGGAGATAGCACGGGTGGTTTCGAAACTGAAGCTCGGGGAAAATAAATTGAAGGAAGTTTTAACCTTCCTGCGGGAAATCTCGTTGAGAGATGGGTTGGCGGTGAGGGAAATGGTCCGAGAAGAAATAGGGAAGCTTGCATCCGATATGGCCCTCTCAAAAGTCCAAAAGACCCATCGCGTGAGAAGACGGCTCCGGGAGATGAGGTACCCGCAGTTGACACAACTGGAAGAAGACTTTCGAGGAAAGCTGAAGGGATTGGGGTTGAGCCCCGGTATATCCCTCCAGCCGCCCCCTTATTTCGAGGGAGACACCTTCAGGCTGGAGTTTGGATTTAGGAATGTGGGGGAATTCAAAACTATCCTCTCGAATTTGATGAAGGCCTCGGAACGGACGGAGCTGGGGGAAATGATGGATGCAGTTCCGTAGGACTATTCGGTGTTGCAGTATTGCAGTGCTGTTGTCCTGCGGTGAAACAAGGAATAAGTCCGAAACACGAAATACTAAATTCGCCTCTCTCGTTTGTCTGGTCTATTTGGTTCTTTTCGTTCATCTCGTTGACCAGATAGACCAAATGAACAAAAGAAACCAGATCAACCAAAAAGATTTTGGTCATTTGATCATTGGTGTTTTGTATTTGATTAGGGTTTAGAAATGAGGAT
>CAYFXP010000005.1:0-18053 GCA_964346935.1 uncultured Syntrophobacterales bacterium | reverse complement strand
AGCATTGAATCAGGGATGTACGATAAAAGAGGCACTAGCAGTCGCAGGAGAGAAGCATCCGGATGAAGCAATCAAATGGGACAACGGCAATATCGGCGACATCGCAGCCCATTACGGGTATCTGAAGGAACACACCCGCATCATGAGAATGCTCCAGAAACAGAGAAAGACATAAGGGCACCGAACAAGTCACTCCAGCGGATGGCTTGCAGCCCCCGCTGACTTAAGTGGTTCCTCCCGACCGCAGGCCGGGAGGAACGGGTCGCGTGTGAGCGCAGCGTGTTCTTTGCCTGCGGCAGGCGAACATGCTGCTGGGGCAGTCGGGCCTTCGGCCCGCAGCTCAGCTGTGCCCTCGTTAGAAGGCCTCTGAGCAACCGATAGTCCTTTTCCTATTGTCGCTATCCTCGCGCTGAGGTATCCTTCATGGACGATGGAATATGCTGAGCATTTCAAAAACATGCTTTAAGGAGTGATCGATCCAGCAGGAATGGGTGGACAGGGTTTTGCATGAACCCCAAAGGGTGGAAGATCATGAGGATGGTACTCGGCATTTTCTACATCAGATAGAGAAACATGGAGATCGATGGCTTCGAGTCGTGGTCAATATTCAGGTTGAACCTAATAGAGCAGTAACAGCATTTTTTGACAGAAGATTGAGGAGAAACGAATGAGACTGAGAGTCGACAAGGATGACGATGCGCTTTACTTCCGACTAAATGAGAGTGCAATCGTAGAGTCAGAAGAGGTTCGTCCTGGCGTAATTCTTGACTTCGATAAAGATGGCCAAGTTGTCGGGGTTGAATTCTTGGGGATAAAAGCCAGGATGCCCGAAGAAGAGCTGTCATCTCTTCAATTCCAAACTGGTTAGCTTTATGGCCTTCTAACAAATCGCTGAAGTCCAACCTGCAAAATCGCTGGTGTTCTCTTGCAGGCGGCTTAGCTCCAGCGTTGGACGGTTGCGGATGGAATCTTAAGTGGGGATTTACGGGGGAGCACATGAAGATTGATATAGACAAGCTCAGCGAAAGGGAACTGATTGAACTCAATCATCGAATCGTCAAAAGGCTCCGATTTTTAAACGAACAACGTGCTCATACAAACATGATGAGATTCAGTATCGGCGAGCGGGTCTCATTTACGCCGGAAGGACGCCCACTGGTAACGGGTATTCTCACCAAGTACAATCGTAAGACCGTAACGGTCATCACTGAGTCAGGTGAGCGCTGGAATGTATCTCCCGGTCTTCTTAGGAAGGCAGAGGGGAGCATTGAGAGTCAGGACACCTCCCGCAAAGTGGTTCACCTAAAGAAGGATAAATAAACTGGTCGTAAGAACCGTATATGATGGAAAGGTTTTTCGGGGAGCGAATTGAAGTAAAAAGGGACGAAATGTCACCGGACCCGGAGTCTTTCAAATGGCGGGGAGAAGTGCATGAAGTCCGGGAAATCCTGGATGTGCGCGTGGATATCGGTTTCGGTGGCCTGCCTCCGCGCAGCAGAAAATGGTATACGCGGCGGCATCGCCGCTACTATGTGGTAAGAGATTCGGAAGGCGATGTTTTTGAAATATACCTGGACTACGCTGATCGAGGTAAGCAGACCTGGTGGCTAGTCAAGAGGTGGGAAGAAGAGAACGGCAAATCCCAATTGGTTTACTACTCACGAAATAAGAGCTAAACCCCCCCTACCCTGCTTTTCGTTGAAATTTCCCTCCAGGCATGATTCACTCCCAGATAAAAGAAGATGAGGGCCCCCCTTTAGTTTTTAAGTTTCGACAAAGTTCGGGTAATGAATCTGCAAAATTTAAGGGCGCCCTCTACTCCCTAATTAAGCCCCTTCAAAAATGATTTCTAGGTCATACTCGACATCTATTAATCTCTATGATATCCATATAAGAATCTGTTCAGTGAATAAGTTAGGCGGCTTCCATCAAGGGGGGTCTAGGTATGTTATATCTGGTGGTAAGTATTCCGCACCCATCTAAGCCTGAAGATGTTAAGAATGCAAGATTGGAATTTAGGTCTTGGGTTAATGAGCTGAAAGCAAAAAACAAGGTTATTTGTTTCTATCCCAGAGTAGGCAGAGGCTCCATTGTGATTTTCGATGTGTCTTCGAATGACGAGCTTCATACATTCATGACCCAGTGGCTAAACATTGTACCGGTGAGTTTCGACATTTATCCTTTAACGACTCCATCTGAAGCAGAGAAACTTCTGAAATAAAGGACAGAGCGTTAGAGGATGTTTGCTCGCAAATGAATAAATTTCGCCGGCCCCACCTTTTTATCCCCCTAATGATCAAGGTCAGTGCTATCCCTCTCCTTCATCGAGAACCTTCAGGTAGGGTCTGTGCTCGGCATGTTTAATATCCGTTCGAACGTGGCCAACTTCATCCACCGCTTCCTTAATCACAAGATGGTGTTGAGGAATAAATTGGTCTACGCATCACGTCTTACTGAGTCAAGTCCAGCTGAGGTGAGAGAAGGCATATTTTATTTTCCCCCCCTCGTTTTGTTAAGTGAGATTTGACATATTATGATATACTTGGTAACTAGAATCTTAAACAGGTAAAACCATCACTCGTATCCTCTCGATAACGGATTTTCTGCCTGCGGTTGCACCCATTGAAGCATGTGTATTCTGGCGAAGTGAGCCCCTCTGCAAAGGGTTTTCGAAACTGGGGATGTCGAAACATGGGCTTTGGTAAACGTAAATCCTCTGTCCGGCTTTCCAGATCTGATGAACTAATAAAGAAGAGACCCTCGGGGCAAATTGATGTTTATACCGCCGGGTCCAGATCGGCCCAGGACTTTCGTGATCTATCACATCGGATATTGCACTATGCAAACCGCGCCGCCCCGGTAGCCGATTTCCTCCGCGAAGCTTCGAAGATGATCCTAGACTTCTCCGGATGCGACTCAGTTGAGCTGAGGCTGAAAGAGGGCGATAGCTACTCCCACTGCGAGGCCAAACGGCGCGCCAAACAGTCATTCCTTTATGAACACATTCCCCGAGCCCAGAAAGATGACGGTATGAGTGGTTCAGGCTCGCGAAAGGATTCAGCCCTGGAAAGATTACGCGATGACATTCTCAATGGCCGCCTTAATTTTCCCCTGCCCTTCCTTACGAAAAATGGAAGTTTCTGGACCGGTGACACGAGAATTCCTTTGCACTTCGGTACGAAGGCCAACGGCAAAGAGGGTTCCCGGAGCGTTAGCATCGGCGGCCATTATAGGTCGCTCACCTTGATCCCGCTTTTCGTTGGCAACGAGAGCATTGGGCTCTTGCAATTGAACAGTAGGCGAAGGGACTATTTCACGGAAGATGAAATAGAGTTGTACGAGGGCCTTGCCCAAGACCTTGGAATCGCCGCGGTGAATCAGCGGGTGCATGCTGCCTCGAACGAACGGGTCAAGGAACTGACGTGCCTGTATGGCATAGCACAAGCGTCTGAACGGCCCGAACTATCTTTGGAAGAAATTTTGCAACGCATTGTGGGTCTTCTTCCTCAGGCCTGGCAATATCCGGAGATTGCCTTCGGGAGGATTATTTTGGATGGGGTGTCTTACTCAACCCCTGGGTTTCAAGATAGTCGGCAGAAGCAGTCAGCGACTATCAACGTGAATGGCAAATATCGAGGCGTTATAGAGCTGGTTTACGCCGAGAAAAAGCCTAAGCTTGACGAAGGTCCATTCCTCAAAGAGGAACGGAGTCTGATTGATGCTGTAGCTCGTCAGGTTTCACTCCTCATCGAACGGAGGGAGGCCGAAGAAGACAAGTCAAGTCTCCAGAATCAGCTCAGGCACGCCGATCGATTGGCAACGATTGGACAGCTCGCTGCGGGCGTGGCCCATGAACTGAATGAGCCTTTAGGGAATATCCTGGGGTTTGCCCAGCTCGCCCAGAAATGTCCAGAATTGCCCAGACAGGCGGAAAAGGACATTGAGCAGATAGTGACGGCTTCTTTGCACGCACGGGAAGTCATCAAGAAGCTGCTGTTAACCGCCCGGCAAATGCCACCGCGGAAGGCACAGGTCAATCTTAACCAAGTGGTTGAAGATGGGCTCTATTTGTTTGAAGCCCGGTGTGCCAAGGAGGGGATTGAAGTGGTGCGTTCACTTTCGCCGGACCTTCCGGAGATTACCGCCGATCCGGGCCAGTTGAACCAGGTTCTCGTCAATCTGGTCGTCAATTCAGTCCAGGCAATGCCAGAAGGGGGCAGGTTGACGGTTCAAACCCTTGCTCGCGGAGATCATGTATCTCTTATTGTGGAGGATACAGGAGTAGGGATGAG
This sequence comes from uncultured Syntrophobacterales bacterium, assembly GCA_964346935.1. GTDB lineage: Bacteria > Desulfobacterota > BSN033 > WVXP01. Next base: position 13,761 of record CAYFXP010000005.1, on the reverse strand, counting down.
CGAGGAGGTTATGAAGCAGATATTCATTCCGTTCTTCACGACGAAGGACGTTGACCAAGGAACGGGCCTCGGCCTAGCCGTGGTCCACGGAATTGTAACTTCCCACGGTGGATCCATTAAGGTCGAGAGCGAAGAGGATCGCGGCACGCAGTTTGAGGTACAAATTCCCCTAACGACCTCGCAAGAGGCAACAGGGTGTAGCCCGGATGGCTCCTTCGATTGAAAAAGAGCATATTTTGGTCGTAGATGATGCCCCGAATACCCTGGAGGTGCTCCGCAGAAACCTGGAATCGCAAGGCTATAAGATCTTTACTGCACCTGGCGTGGTTGAGGCGATCAAGATCCTTGACGCAACACCTGTTGACTTGGTCATAACGGATCTCAAAATGCCCAGGGTAAGCGGCCTTGATCTGGTAAGGCATGTCCGCGAAAATTTCAAAGATACTGAAGTCATGATGATTACCGGTTACGCCACAGTTGAAGGGGCGGTTAGGGCCGTCAAGACCGGGGCCGAAGAGTATCTCCCGAAACCGTTTACCGATGAGGAGCTCTTCTCCGCTGTCCGACGATCGCTCGATAAACTCCACGCTCACCGGGCCGGGCGGGCCAAGTTGCGGCAGCTGCCTCGAGATACCTACGGTCTTCTAGGAGATTCTGGGGAAATGCAGAAGGTTCTTGGGGCCATTGCAAAGGTGTCACCAACTTCGGCCACCGTCCTTATCACCGGAGAAAGCGGGACTGGCAAGGAGCTTGTGGCTAGGGCCATTCACTACAATAGCCCGCGGGCTGCTGCACCATTCGTGCCGGTAAACTGCGGAGGTATCCCTGAGCAACTGCTTGAAAGCGAACTTTTCGGATATGTGAAAGGAGCGTTTACCGGAGCAACTGAATCCCGGGCGGGTTTCTTTCAAACTGCTGATGGTGGCACGATCTTCCTCGATGAAATCAGCGATACGAGCCCCTCCATGCAGATAAAACTCCTCCGCGTGCTCCAAGATAAGGAGGTCTGCATGGTTGGTGCACGTCGGACCCGAAAGGTAGACGTGAGGATCTTGGCTGCGACCAATAAGGATTTGTTCGGTTTGGTCAAGAGGGGCACTTTCCGTGAGGACCTGTTCTTCCGCCTTAACGTGATCACTATTCCCGTACCTCCTTTGCGACAGAGAGGGAACGATATTTTGCTGCTAGCTCATCATTTCGCGGTCAAGTTCTCCGCGGAATTGGGTAAGCCAACGCCTCAGTTTTCCGATAGTGCTTTGCAGGTTCTCAGGAACTACTATTGGCCTGGTAATGTGAGAGAATTGGAGAACGTGATCCAACGGCTTGTGGTCATGACCGATGGAGACGTTATGGAAGTTCCGGATATGCCTCCGCTCATGCGTTTTTCGGTCCTCAGGGAAACAGGCCTGAATCGAACTCTGGCTGAATTGGAAGCCGAATACATTCGAAATGTCCTTGCAAGTGTGGATGGCAACAAGACGCAAGCGGCAAGAATACTCGGGATTGACCGCAAGACATTGCGAGAAAAGCTGAAGCCCGAGGAAGCGAAGTAACCCTGAGTTACCATCTGGGTAAATTCTCCCCACTGGTTCAGATATCCTCGCCATTGCCTCCGCATTTTCAGTGATCATGACGAGATAGAGAAGCGCCTAACCCGAAACCCCACCTTTTCGAAAAACCCTTTATTTTCAGTAACATAATCTCATTTTGAACTCTTTTCGCATTGCCTCAGCGGAACAAGAATAGGCCTGCGATTGGGTAGATCCACTACTGGCATGGACGTTGCTCTCAGATAGGTTGTAATTGTTCAAACCCTATTAAGCCCGCATTGAAGAACCGTCGATTACTTAGGGAGTACAGCGGTCAAATTACTTCCCGGTTTGATCATCTCAAAGGTGTCGCGGAGATGCTAAGCCCCCGAATGATGGAAGTGAATGCCATCCATTGGACGATCGGAAACTCGACATGTCAATGGGAGGGAAGGTCTCATGCCAAAGGTTGAACGAAATATGAAAAAAGGCGCGTTTCAGCTCGACCAGAATGTGAGCGAAGAAGTGTCACAATTGGAAAAAGGTGTCAGCGTAGAGGTTCGGAAAATCGGAATCGAAGAGCTCAGGAAGTACGGTGGTCTCTGTTCGACCTGTATGAATGCCTCAACCTGTGGGTACAGGAAAGTGCCGTTGCAGCCGGTTTGGGACTGCTGCGACTTCGAGCCTGAAATCGCCCTTGTGAACCTCTCGCCTCCAACGGTGTCCCCCCTTAAATCGATTGCCGAGGGCGAAAGTCCGGGGAGACATGCGGGCTTGTGTGTTAATTGCGAGCACCGTGAAACCTGCACGTATCCCAGGCCAGAAGGCGGCGTATGGCACTGCGAAGAGTATGAATAGAATGACTGTGTCCGATCATTCTACCAGGCACTTAGCCTCTGAGGGAAAACATGAAGGCGAAACCTATCGCAAGAATCGTGGAAAAGCATGATAACGATCTGGGTGGGATTATCTCAACCCTCCAAGATATCCAGGCTCAGTTTGGTTATATCCCTGAGAGTGCGCTCAGGACTGTAGCCAAGAAAACAGGGCGCTCCCTCGTTGACCTATTCGGTGTTGCAACATTTTACAAGTCATTTAGCCTGAAGCCCAGGGGAAGGCACCTCATCTCGGTGTGCACGGGTACGGCCTGCCACGTCCGCGGGGCACCAATCGTCGCCGGAGAATTCGAGCGCCAACTGGGAATCAGGGCCGGGGAGACGACCCCGGATAATGAATTTACCCTTGAAACCGTGAATTGCCTGGGTGCATGTGCACTTGGACCAATGGCTGTTGTCGATGGCCATTACTTCGCCAACGTTAACACGGGAAAAGTCAAGCTAATACTCAAGAAAGCTCGTGTTGGGCTTGATACAATCGAGACCAAGACGGACGAGAGGGTATTCCCTATTGAGGTCCACTGCTCGAGGTGCAATCACAGCCTGATGGATCAAGACAATCTCATCGACGATTACCCGTCAGTTCGCGTAACCATTTCTTTTAACGACGAGCATGGCTGGCTCAGGCTGTCCTGTCTCTATGGCAGCTACAATTCTACCTCTGAATACGAAGTACCGCTGGATACGGTCGTTCACTTCTTCTGCCCGCATTGCCATGCTGAGCTCATCGCATCCTCCAATTGCCCCCAGTGTGGAGCCCCAATGGTGCCAATGATCGTTCGCCGGGGGGGGATGGTGCAGATCTGTTCGCGCCGCGGGTGTAGGGAGCACATGCTGGATCTCAATGGCGTCAATTTCTGATGGGCTGAGATTCTCTCGTTTAGAGCATCTGAAAGACCCGTGAGCAGATCAGGAACAGGATATGTCCATGGAAAGACTTAAATCAATTGATGCCTTTAGGGAATTGCAGGAGCGTATGATCGCCGATCGTGACCCGAGCATCCCCACCATCATCATTCCAGCGGGTACCTGCGGACAGGCGAGTGGTGCCAATGACCTCATCCGGGTAGCGAAAAGGGAGCTTCTTGCCAGGGAACTGACGGAGAAAGTCAAACTGCGCATCACCGGCTGTCACGGATTCTGCGAAATGGAGCCATCGCTCCTCATTGAGCCACGGGGTATTTTCTACCCAAGGGTTGAGCCTAACGATATGGTACGGATCGTCGAAGCCGTTGCCGGAGGAGAGGTGCTGGAGGATTTGCTGTTCGTTGAACCGGAAACCGGAGTCCCGGTGGAGAAGAAGGGCGACATTCCGTTCTTCAAGAGGCAGGTTCGAACTATCCTGGCGAGAAACGAGAAGGTCGATCCCATTCGTATTTACAACTACATTGAAAATGGTGGTTATTCCGCGTCAACCGAGGTGCTCGTTCACAGAAGTCCTGAATGGGTAGTGAAGGAGATAAAGGCTTCTGGGCTTCGCGGCAGGGGCGGCGCCGGTTTCCCGACGGGCCTCAAGTGGGAGTTGTTGGCGAAACAGCCGAATGGGCAAGGCAAGATGCTCGTGTGCAACGGGGACGAAGGGGACCCGGGCGCTTACATGGACCGAAGTATTCTGGAGGGAAATCCACACAGTATCATCGAGGGGATGCTCATAGGCGCATATGCCACGGGGGCCACGGCGGGCGTAATCTACGTGCGCAATGAATATCCACTAGCGATTAAGCACCTTATCATCGCCCTTCGACAGGCTCGAGGTCTCGGATTTTTGGGTGAGAACATCCTGGGAACGGGATTTTCCTGCGAGATTACCCTCGTAACGGGTGCCGGCGCGTTCGTGTGCGGCGAGGAAACGGCGTTGATACGGTCCATAGAAGGGAAAATGGGCGAGCCGTGTCAGCGTCCACCATTTCCGGTAGAGAAAGGCATTGATGGGAAGCCTACGGCGATCAACAATGTAGAGACGTGGGCAAACATCCCGCTCATAATCGAGCGTGGCGCTCTCGAATTTTCTAAGGTCGGAACGAAGAACAACTCAGGTACCAAGATATTTAGCCTGGTCGGCAAGATCAAAAATACCGGGTTGGTGGAGGTGCCCATGGGCATCGCCATCGGGGAGATCGTTGATGGCATTGGCGGCGGACCGGTGGGAAAGGCAAGGATTAAGGCAGTGCAAACAGGGGGGCCCTCCGGCGGGTGTATCCCGGCAAAGATGTTCGATCTGTCCATCGACTACGAAAGCTTGACACGGGCGGGATCTATCATGGGCTCCGGTGGCATGATTGTTATGGACGAGAATACCTGCATGGTCGATGTCGCCAAGTATTTCATGAATTTCCTGAAAGATGAATCATGCGGCAAGTGTTTCCCCTGCCGTAAAGGTACCCAGCGAATGTACGAGATACTTGACGACATTTCGCGGGGAGAGGGAACTCTTGCACACCTGGACCTCTTGGAGGAGTTGACTCAAGCAGTGAAGGATACGGCTATGTGCGGCCTGGGGCAGACTGCGCCGAACCCCGTTCTTACGACCCTCCGGTACTTCCGCGACGAGTATCTCGAGCACATCAAGAACAACCGATGCCCGGCGGGTGTATGCAAGGAGCTTATCACTTACGCGATTAATGAGAACTGCACGGGTTGCATGCTCTGCCTGCAGGCGTGCCCGGAGGGGGCGATATCGGGGAAGAAGAAGGAGCGTCACGCCATCGACCAAAGCAGGTGTGTCAAATGTGGAGCGTGTAAAAGCGCTTGCAAGTTCGAGGCTGTGGACGTGAAGTAACGGCCAGGATTCCAGAGGAGGAAGTCTGCGGTGATTACTCTTTCCATTAATGGGATGAATGTCTCAGTCGAGGAAGGCACGACCGTGCTCGAAGCGGCGAGATTCATGGGAATCCCTGTCCCAACCCTGTGCCACAAGGATGGCCTTTCTCCCTCCGGTGCCTGTCGGCTCTGTGTCGTGGAGATAGGAGGGGGTTCAAAGGCAAAGCTGGTCTCATCGTGTACGTATCCCGTCGAAAAAGGACTCAAGGTTAGGACGGGCTCCTCGCGAGTGATCAGGGCGCGCAAGATGATCCTGGAACTCCTGTTGGCCTCGTGCCCGCAGTCAAAGACGATCCAAGACTTAGCTGCGGCCCATGGGATACGCCAGCAGCGGTTCGAGCAGGAGCATGAGGACTGCATCCTTTGTGGGCTGTGCGTGCGGATGTGTGAGGAACAGATGATGGCCAAGGCAATCGGCTTTCGCGGACGGGGCGAAAACCGGAGCATCGGAACGCCTTTTGACATCCAGTCTGAAGTGTGTCGCCTCTGCGGCGCGTGTATGTATATTTGCCCGGCTTGTCAGCTCAGGTGCACCTATACCGAGCCTGAAAGGACCATTTGCGGAGGCTGCGAAAATTTGGTTCCTCCGTGCATCGAAAAAGAACAGTTCGACGACATGATGTGCTATATGAGACCCTGCATTGCCTGTGAAATACAGAGGGATTGATGGTGGAAAGGAGAAATAATACCATGTCACTATCAAAAATAAACTCATCAGCTGCAACACTTACGAAAAACAGAACAGAAGGTTCGGTGGTACCCTCCTCGGGCATGTGCGTGACGTGCGTGGACGGCTGTATCGGCATGTGTGAGATAGGAAAGTCTGCCTACCGGGGCCACGAGGTGATCTATCCACAGCCATTCGGGGTGATCACCACCGCTGCAGAAAAAAGCTATCCCGTTGACTACTCCCACTTCAATATCATGGGTACCGCAGTTGGAGCTCACGGAATAGAGGCCAACAGCGATAAGGCCATCTTTCCGGCTGTGAATCTCGAAGTCGTTATAGGTCATAATAAGGAAATGCGGTTTCGATATCCATGGATCATTTCTGCTATGGGCTCAACAGCCGTTGCCAAGAATAACTGGGAGGGGCTCGCCATCGGATCTGCTCTGGCTGGTACCGCCCTGACAATCGGCGAAAACGTCGTCGGGATGGATCCTGACGCAGTAATCAAAAACGGGCGAGTCATTGACACGGTGGATCTCAAGCGCCGAGTGAAGCTCTACCAGGGTTACCAGCGCAATGGATACGGAGCCATCGTCCTTCAGGCGAACATCGAGGACACTCGCCTGGCGACACATGAATATGCCGTCGAGAAGCTTGGTGTGGAGTGCGTTGAGCTCAAGTGGGGACAGGGCGCGAAGGACATAGGGGGTGAAGTCAAGATTGGCGACCTTAAGAAGGCTCAGATGCTCCATTCCCGCGGATATATCGTGCTTCCTGATCCAACGGATCCGGACGTAATCAAGGCATTCGAACGCGGGGTGTTCAAGGAGTTCGAGCGGCATTCACGGGTCGGTATGGTTTCCGAAGAATCGTTCGCAAAAAGAGTACACGAACTCCGTAAAACAGGTGCCAAGTATATCTTCCTCAAAACAGGCGCCTATCGGCCGGCCGACTTGGCGAGGGCTGTCTCTTTTGCCTCCAAATATAACCTTGATCTTCTCACTGTCGATGGCGCGGGAGGCGGTACGGGGATGAGCCCGTGGCGAATGATGAATGAGTGGGGCGTGCCGCCTGTTGAGCTGCATTCGCTTCTGTACCAGTATGCCAAATGCCTTGCTGAAAAAGGAAAGTATGTGCCCGCCCTGGCGCTGGGGGGAGGATTTGCTTTCGAGGATCAGATCTTTAAGGGGCTTGCCATGGGTGCACCGTTTGTGAAACTCATCGGGATGGCCCGGGGCCCGATCGCTGCCGCGATGGTCGGGAAGACCATAGGGTGGGCAATCGAAAATCACCAGCTTCCGGTTTACATCGAGCGTTTTGGCAATTCAAAGGATGAGATTTTTGTGACCGCTTCCGCTCTCCGAAAGGAATTGGGCGAGGCGGAATTCGAAGAGCTCCCTACCGGTGCCCTTGGCCTCTATACATACTACGAACGACTCGCTCAGGGGCTGCGTCAGCTCATGGCTGGAAGTCGGAAGTTTTCTCTCGAGCATTTGTCGCGAGACGACATAGCGGCTCTGAGCCGTGAGGCTGGTGACATTAGCGGGATTCAATATGTGATGAACGTAGACAAAGCCCAGGTTAATACAATCCTCAACAGCTAGCGGTTTCTGACACAACTCTCCCTTATGAATACAACGAGACCGCTCTCAGCCGCCTTAAAGGTCTCAGCTGATCTATCCCTCGTAAAGTACCTCTTAGGGGTTTAGCGGGCATGCCATGCCCCTTTTATCAAAAACCAACTCAATGTGATCCCTTGAGAGTTTGCAGCACCAAGACCGGGTTAGAGCTTGTGCCAAGTTTCGCCCATTTGAAGCTGTTCTGCCTATCGATTTCAGCCCATAGGGAGTGCCCCATGTACAAATGCAAGACATGTAACCGGAAGAGCACGAATTCATGGGATCGATTTTTTACACGCTTTATGTGGTTCCTGCTTGGACGGAGCAAGTGACTTTGGGCACCTCTAGCCTATCGCTGCTTTCCGGTGAAATTCCCCTCCGAGCGTTATTCACTCCCAGATAAAAGAAGATGAGGGACCCCCTTTAGTTTTTAAGTTTCGACAAAGTTCGGGTAATGAATCTGCAAAATTTAAGGGCGCCCCCCATCCCCTCTGTTTGACCATTTACTCTTTAATTTAATCAGGCGAATCTCATTGACACTCTCATGACTCTTACCTTAAAATCAGAAATCCAGGTGGTCCTTCATTGGGGAACTTTCCATGGAACCACAGAGCATACAACGTAAGCTAACCGCTATTCTTAGTGCTGATGTCAAAGGCTACAGTCGTCTCATGGGCGAAGATGAGGTTGCGACGGTTCGCACCATAACTGCCTACCGTGAGGTGATGGCCACACTTATCCACAAGCATCGGGGCCGAGTGGTGGATTCTCCGGGGGACAACCTGCTGGCTGAGTTTGCCAGTGTTGTGGATGGGGTGCGGTGTGCAGTGGAGGTCCAGGAGGAGCTCAGATCCAGAAACGCTGAGTTGCCTGAGAACCGCAGGATGGAGTTTCGCATTGGGGTCAACCTTGGGGATGTGATTGTGGAGGGAGAACGGATCTACGGGGATGGGGTCAATATCGCAGCACGTGTCGAAGGTTTGGCCGAGGGTGGAGGCATCTCCATTTCTGGAACCGTGTATGACCAAATCGAGAGCAAGCTGGCTTTGGGCTATGAGTTCCAGGGCGAACACACCGTCAAGAACATCAAGAAACCGGTACGGGTGTATCGGGTTCGAATGGAGCCTGAAACTGCTGTTCCTAAGATGAAAGGAGAACCTGAGTTACCCGATAAACCCTCCATCGCCGTGTTACCCTTTGTCAATATGAGTGGAGATCCCGAGCAGGAGTATTTCAGCGACGGGATAACTGAGGATCTCATCACCGACCTATCTAAGATTTCAGGCGTGTTTGTTATTGCCCGCAACTCCGTCTTCACCTACAAGGGGAAGCCGGTAAAGATTCAGCAGGTGAGCGAGGAGCTCGGGGTGCGTTATGTGTTGGAGGGCAGTGTGCGCAAGGCTGGGGCCAGGGTTCGGATCACAGCACAGCTGGTGGATGGCAAGACGGGGGGTCATTTTTGGGCAGAGCGCTATGACCGCGACCTTGAAGATATTTTTGCACTGCAAGATGAGGTGACCCGGGAGATAGTGTCTGTACTGGCGGTGAAGCTGACGGAAGATGAAAAAGAACGCCTCATGAGCAAAGACACGCATAATATGGAAGCCTATGACCACTTCTTGCGAGGGTTGGAGTATCATAATCGTTTCACGAAAGAGGCCAATGTTCAGGCACGACAGATGTTTGAGAAAGCCATTGCCCTGGACCCGGAGTACGCCTTGGCACATTCCCTGTTGGGCTGGACCCACCTGTTAGAGTGGTCGTTCGGATGGAGTCAGGACCCACAGTCGCTGGAGGATGCTCTTGAGTGGGCGCAGAAGGCAATAGCCCTGAATGACTCACTGCCCGAAGCCCACTGCTTATTGGGCGCTGTCTATCTGTGGAAACGGCGGCATGAGCAGGCCATTGCCGAAGTAGAGAAGGCCATTGCTCTCGATCCCAATCATGCTGATGGGTTTGAGAAGCTGGCGGACGCTCTCTCGTGGGCTGGAAGACCGAAGGAGGCGATTGGGTTGGTAAAGAAGGCGATGCGTCTCAACCCCGTGTATCCGGTTTGGTACCTATGGAACATGGGCCATGCCTATTTCTTGACAGAGCAATATGAGGAAGCGATTGCAGCACTCAAGAGAGTCCTCAACCGCAATCCCAATTTTTATCCAGCCCACTTTTATTTGGCTGCCAGTTATAGTGAGTTGGGACGGAAGGATGAAGCCCGAGCAGAGGTGGCAGAATTGCAGCGCAAATGGCCCGAATGTTCCTTGGAGAATGCGAGACTGAGGCTCCCCTATAAAGATCAAGCGGTATTAGAGCGCCTCTTTGACGCCCAGCGCAAGGCGAGTCTGAAGTGAGGGCATGCGGTCAAGGACTTGCCGTCTTCTACCGAAGGAGACATCGAAAGGCTAATGAGTACAAGATCGATCATCGGGAAGCGAGCCAAAATTATCGATTTGCGAAAGAAATTTTGCATGATTACATGATTGGCGAATCTATCTGTTTTAGTTGGATCATTTATTTCCTGGTTCGGCTTTCAGAGATCTCCTCATATCGTTTTATTCTTTAAACCATTTTTTAAATGGACTTTGACAAAATTCACCTGATTTGATATAAGGGTGTTGTTCTTCGACAAAGCTAAACCATCCGTGAGGGTGGGACGGAAAGCCACGGGTCTTTGGATCTCTCCTGACAAAACTTCCATGTGGCTTTTATCCAGTTGGCGATTTTGAAAAGGAACCGGTAGTTAGTAAGCGATAGCGAAGACAAAATAAGGGTTCAAAGACAGCCGGGTTGCCGAAGTCGATAGGTGATTCGGTTTTTTCATTGGTTGACAGTTTCTAAGGAGGAGAGATGCCCAGGAAAAAGGAGGTGCCACCCCAAACCCTCGCTTCCTTAAAAACACAGACGCGGTCCAGGCGATCCCGTAAACTTGTTGTTTTCCTCTTTGTCGTTTCTGGGGTTTTGCTGTTGGGGGTCATCTTCTTTATGAGACCAGACGCCAAAAGTCCGCAGATCGTTGCCCAGCGGGAAAGGCGTCCTATCCCATCAATTCACACAAGAGAGGAGCCTACGATTCCAGGAATTGCTGGAGAGATGGGGATGGAGGAAGGACCAGTGGAAGGCGGTACACCGGAGGAAGAAAGGCCAATTGTATCAAAGCCGCCGGAACCCTTGATGAAAGTCCCCCCCAGAGAGTTAGAGAGGGTAGCCACTAAAGGCGTGAAAGAGTTACGCAAGGCGGAAAAGATCAGCCAAATCCTCGTGGACAAAGGGGAGAGGGTGATTCGGGTCACCTTGATCGGAGATGGAAAGATAGGAGATTATAAATCCTTCAAGCTGGAAAATCCCCCGCGCCTCGTGATCGATATCGGGAATGTGGAGAAAGAATATCCCAAGAGCCTCATCCAAGTCGACTACCTCCTCCTGAAAAGAATTCGATTGGGAAGGCACCCTAAGAAGACCCGTTTCGTTTTCGATTTCGCTTACCCTGAGGTGCCTCATTTTCAGATCCAGAGGGCCGAGAACCGATTAATCGTCTCCTTTGGTCATATGGAGTAGGCTTTCCCCGGCTCAAAGGACTCGGTTCCTTAATTGAAATCAGCAGGAGGTAAAAATGTTCATAAAAAGAGAGGTTAAAGGACTTGTTGAGTTTAGGAGACACTTACTTAATGCCAGAAAAGAGGTCTTGTTGGGAGTGAAATCTATTGTCGACTTTAGGATTAGAAGCATTGAGAAAAAGATGAATGAACTGGAAAAAATGAAGAAGAAGGCCGAAAAAAAACCCATTGAGTCACCATGAACGTTCCCCACCGTAAAAAGACAAGCATAACCATAGGCAGTATGCAGTATAAAAACCACTGGAAAAGCAGCAAGGAGGGAGGCATAACAAATGTTGGTCGTCACATTCATTATCTCGATTATCGCCTTGATCATTTCCATTCTGGCGTACCAAAGGACCGGAGGGGTAAAGGAGTTGAAGAAAACGGTCGATTCCCTTTCATCAGGCATGGAACCTCTTAAGGAGCGCGCGCGGGCAAGCTTGAAGGAGCAGATCGAACACCTGGCCTCCGCCTCGGAATCCCTCAGGGATAAGACAGCCGAGGCCATCGGAAAACTGGAGGCTACTGTTAGGAGGGGAAGGGAGGAAAAAAAACCTCCAGAGGAGAAGCCACCGAAACGGCCAGAGGAGATGAAAAAAAGATTGCCACCAACTGCAAAACGTTTTCAGAGTGAGCTGGACAGTATTTTTGCATTGGCTCAGCAAGAGGGTAAATCCTTTATCGAGGTAAAATCAGGAGACTTACACCGATCGGTGGGAGGCTATCCTGGCCCGAATCATAGGATTCCTCTGTGCTGTGTGGTGATGAAAAGAAATATGAAGGCTGACGACCAGATACTGCAACAACCACCAAGCGGACAAGGGGCCACACTGATCATACGCTTTAAATTACCCCGATAGAGAGGAGGCTTCATCCAGGTCCTGCACTGGGTGAGCAGTGGGTGTGTAGTTATATACGAAAGGCGATGAAGGTTTATTATCTTCAGCCAATAACAGATAATATTGTAATTGAAAAACTCCATCGTGAGACGGGAGAGGAGATTCTGCATTATGATAGAATTTCTTCTAAACGCAAAAAAGAACCCTATGAGACCAAAAACGAATGGGATCTGAAATATCTGGAACACGCTAAGGGAATTATCAATGAGGTGGGTGAGTTCATAAGGGTTTTTTTGCCGAGATTTTTTTCTCCGCAAAGAGCAGATTTTGATTATGTACGAAAACAGAATCTTGAATTCCTGAGCAAACATGTACTTTTAGTAAAAGTAAGGGTAAAGACAGCTGAAGGAGAAAAAGAACATTCCCTGAGTTTCGATCTGCCTTCATTTGTTTACATCCCTAGAATACTCCTGAGAATCAGAGACCGATATGTGTACCTCTACAATCACCTAAAATCGAGCATTTCATTTGTAATTGGTAATCGGAAGAACCCTAAAGCAGATGATTATTTCGTTGATGATGCAATGGAAGAATTGTGGCACCTTGCAATTCATCCTCGTCTCATAGAAAAATTAAACAAAAATCTCGAAAGTGAACAAAGAAAAACAAACAATAACATGTCAAGGATTTTGATGGAAGGAGAATATCTCGCCAAAGCCTTTACCTTTGTTTCACTCGATGAATTCAACAGAAAGAAGGGATACGTTATTTCTAGCAGGGAAACTAGCGCCGGGGAAAGAATTTTGGTTGATAAAATCAAAAGCCTGGGAATTAGGCAGGCTTTGAAAGAAATCGGTAGAACTGGAATCCTATGTTAAGGCAAAATCCTGTTATTGGCTTAGCTGGTGAAGCTCTCAGATTCTACGAAACGGAGCATAGAGGAAAAAGTTGGATAATACACGCAGAGGTCATAGGCTACTTTTCGACTAACGTGATTACAAGATAAACGAATCGAATAAGGAAAGCCCCTATGAGGACTATGTTTCAACCGCAAATAAACCTGGGCCAATGGGCCCTGGCTTTTTCTTTCTTCTTAACCTTCGTCTGCCTTGCTATTACATGGCCATAAGGTGGCTCGACCAAAGAAGCGCATAACCCTCTATAAAGGAAAGGAGGAAGCGATATGGTCTTTCTTCCAGCGCTCATCTTTTTCATCCTTATCATTGTGGCCTCCGCGGTTAAAGTCTGTCGGGAATACGAACGGGGGGTCGTCTTCCGGCTGGGAAGGCTCATCCTTCCTCCAAAGGGCCCGGGGATCTTCCTCATCATCCCCGTCGTTGATAGGATGCTCAAAATAAGCCTTCGGACGGTGGTGATGGATGTCCCTCCGCAAGACGTCATTACCCGGGATAACGTCTCCATCAAGGTGAATGCCGTTGTCTACTTCAGGGTGATGCAGGCGGACAAGTCCATTGTGGAGGTGGAGAACTACCTGTATGCCACCTCTCAGCTTGCCCAGACCACCCTGAGGAGCGTGGTCGGTCAGGCCGAGCTGGACGAGTTGCTCGCCGCCCGGGAGAAGATGAACAGGGAGCTTCAGAGCATCTTGGACAGGCAGACCGACCCCTGGGGCATCAAGGTTTCCATGGTGGAGATCAAAACACGTCGGCCTTCCTGAGGAGATGAAGAGGGCCATGGCCAGGCAGGCCGAGGCGGAGCGGGACAGAAGGGCGAAGGTCATCAACGCCATGGGCGAATTTCAAGCTGCTGAGAAGATGGCAGATGCGGCAAAGGT
>CAYFXP010000004.1:0-2917 GCA_964346935.1 uncultured Syntrophobacterales bacterium | reverse complement strand
GTGACCATCTTCCCTCACCGGGGTGCTATTGTCACACAACTGAGTGCAGATGAGTTGCAAGACATCTATGACATTAGGGCGACTCTGGAGGAGATGGCCACTCGTCTAGCCGTTCCACTCATGACAAAGGCTACCCTAGCCGAGTTAACCTCGCTCGTCGAGCAAATTGAAGACCATCTTAGCGACGTAGCTACTCTAGTAAAATTGAACCATCAATTTCACCTCACCCTGTATGCCGCATCAGGCCGTAAGCATCTGTGCGAGCTAAACCGCATATTACGATACCGTACGCAGCACTATCTGCACGTCTTTATCGTCGAGGTCGAGTTGGGCCACTTGCCCCAGACCCAAGGAGAGCATCGGGCCATCCTTGAAGCCTGTAAGCGTGGCGACGCAGAGCAGGCAGCCGCCATCATGCACGATCATGTAGCTCAAGTGGGTCGCGGGATAATCGCATATGTTCGACAGCGCGATGAAAGCGAGGGTTCTGCAAATAGGACAGAATAATCGAGAATCTGGAAAGGAAGCTGCTGCTATGGGCAAATCTATTGTCTCGGTAGTAAAGGGACCTGACTTGGGGAAAATGGTGGAGGAGGTGGTTTCGCTTCTAGGAGGAATCAACACCTTAATAAAACCGAATTCAACAGTGGTTGTCAAACCGAATGCAGGTCATGATTACCCGCCTGAAACTAGCGTGAACACCAGTCCGGCTCTTGTTGCTGCCGTTATCAGGGAACTGCGTAAAGCGGAACCTAAGGAAATCATCTTGGCTGAGGCGTCAGCCATAGGATGCGATACAATGGAATGTTTGGAGGTAAGTGGAATCGGCAAGGCTGCAAAGGACGCTGGTGTGGACAATGTTATCGATATAAAAAGGGAGAAAGACCTTATCAACATTCCCATCCGGGACGCCAAGTCCGATATGACCAGAGTACAATTACCCGGGTTTCTTTTAGAGGCGGACCATATAGTGAACCTGCCTATTTTCAAGACACATGTTGCTATGGTCTTCTCGTGTGCCCTCAAGAATTTGAAGGGAACCGTTCAAGATAAAGTTCATCACCAGATGCACCTAACCAACCTCGCTGAAGCCATGATGGACCTATGGTCTGTCGTCAAGCCTGACCTTACCATAGCCGATGTCTTGCGCCCTGGAGAGGGTTTTGGACCCCATTCCACCATCCCCACAGACTTTGGCTGTATTGTCGCCAGCAAAGATCCCGTGGCGGTAGATGCCACCATTTGCCGGATGGTTGGTCTGGATGTCGAAAAGGTGCCCTATTTCGAGCCAGCTCGTGAGCGAGGCATCGGGAATTTTAGCGAAAAGCTCATAGAAATTCGGGGGAAGACAATAGAGGAAGTATTCAAGCAGCTATGGATACCCTACATAGGCGGGTTCGAGCAATGGCCCGAATACAACGTCTGCGCAGAAGGTGCCTGCAGCAGTTGTCAAGGTTTAATAGCATATACTATGGAATACCTGAAAGCGTTGGGCGAGTATGACAAAAATGCAGGAGCTACAATTGTCATTGGTCCTAAGAGGAAGCTCCCCGAGGGAGTGAAACCTAAAGATCTTATACTTGTAGGTGACTGCCTCAGAAAACACCGTGATAAAGGTATATTTGTCCAGGGATGTCCTCCCCACGACCCAGATGCTCTATGGGCAACAGTTGATAGAAGGAGTTATAAAGGCCCAGAAGACATGGATTTTGACCTCAGGGCAAGGATGGCTGAGGAGGCTGAGATCTTCATGGACTATGTGAGGAACCTAAGAGAGAAGACCAGAGGGGAAAAAGGCATAGTTTGAAAGGACGACCGATGGAAGCGGAAAACATCAGGACGGTTGTCGTGATCGGTGGGGGCACTATGGGACAAGGCATCGCGCAAAGCTTCGCCCAAGGTGGACTATCGGTTTCGGTGGTTGACGTGGATAAAGGTAAACTAGACGGATGTCTTGCCCAGGTGGATGCTAACTTGAGGCTCTTCCAGGAGTTCGGCCTTCTACAGGAAGACGCACCTACGATAAAATCAAGGATTCACCCTGTTTTGATTCAGGACTTGGACGAAGCGGTAAAGGATTGTGATTTCGTGGTTGAAGCCATTCCCGAAGTTCTAAAATTGAAGAAACAGCTATTCGCTCAATTGGATTCATGCCGTGAAGACGTTATCTTGAGTAGTAATACAAGTAGCTTCACGATTTCGGCCCTTGCTGAAGGATGTCGCACAGCAGGCAGGATCGTCGGCGTTCATTATTTTAATCCTGCCCATATCATGCCCCTGGTAGAAATACATTACGGCCCCAAAACCAGGGATGAAGTCATATCTACAACAAAAGCACTAATGACCAGAGTTGGTAAAAAGCCGATCCTCGTCAGAAAAGAGATCCCAGCTATGGTTGTGAACCGACTCCAGGGAGCTATAGGGCGGGAGATAATGCACTTAATCAGTGAAGGAGTGGCAACTCCCGAGGATATTGACATCGCCGCCAAAGCGATGTACGGGTTCCGGTGGGCCTGCATCGGCACTGTTGAGGGTTTTGATATGATTGGCCTGGATACTCTTCTCGCCGTCGGGGAAGGACTCTTTCCCAGCCTGGACAACAGTGACCGGCAACCGCAGTACTTGTATGACATGGTGAACAGAGGTGAGTTAGGTATTAAGTCAGGTAAAGGTTTTTACGACTATACGGGTAGATCCAGGGCTGAAGTACTGGATGAGCTAAATCGCAGATTACTTCCTCAGTTGGCTTTATTCAACAAACTACAAGAACAGGAAAAGTAAGGGACAATTAATTTATTGCAGTTTGAAATTATTAAGGGGGAAGGAAATGGCATTTGGCAAGTTGGCAGTTGATTATGAACAAAGAGTTGACTATGACCGTCTGCGAAAGGAGAGGTTGCAGCGGGCGAAGGACCAG
>CAYFXP010000003.1:0-6078 GCA_964346935.1 uncultured Syntrophobacterales bacterium | reverse complement strand
TATAGAGAGGAGGTGAATGCTTCTCTGGGGCCAGGGGAAAAATCACATTTCTCGTAAGGAGGTCAGACAATGTTAAGGAGCAAAAAAGGTTTTACACTGATTGAGTTGATGATCGTCGTTGCGATCATCGGAATTTTGGCGGCTATCGCCATCCCCATGTACAACGCCAACGTGAACAAGGCAAAGCTTCAGGAGGCCACGGACACCCTGGGCGCCATCAAGGACGAAGTGGCCAACATTGTGGCTGATGTCGGAGCCCCCCCAGCTGCCTGTGCGGATGCTACTGCTATTCTGCAAAACATCGGGGTACAGTGCCCACTATCAATGGGACCTGCAAATGGCCGGAAATGGTGGTATGCGACGATTGACGGCACCGCTGGTGGTACGGCAAACGGGGATTATACCATCAGAGCACAAGGTGGTGCTGCCGGGAATATCGGTTCCGTCCTGACGGGAGTGCAGGTAGACTGTATTGGAAGCTACAGTGCTGCCAATGGGGTATTTACTCGTTGGAGGTGGGAATGTTTGAATAATGCTACCGTCGCTGGTTGGTTGCCTTCAGGTTAAGTCCTGAACACCGGAAGGGGCGAGTTGACGCTTGCCCCTTCTCTTTTTGTCTTTTTAATCACTCAATCTTATGCACAAGGTTTGGAAAAAGGGAGATTTTGCCCCCTTTTTCCATTTTCCTTTTGTTTGTTTTTTATAGAGTGAGGGAAAGATGAGCGGGAAAAAGAGCAAGGGGTTCACCATTACTGAATTGGTAATCACCATGGCCATCATCGGGATCTTGGCGGCCATCGTTGTCCCCATGTATACCAATCACATACGGAGGGCGAGGCGCTCCGATGCGAAGGTAGCCCTGGAGAACGTCCGGGCCATGGAGGAGCAGTTCCGTGCGGAAAACGGTAGTTATACAACCGATTCTAATGACCTCGTCTCCTTCGGGTGGCCAGATGATGGAGGCGGAGGCGCGGCCGCCTATGAACCCGGGGACTACGCGATTACCCTGCAAGCCGATGCGTCCGGGTTTCTCGCACAAGCTACTCCGCGGGCGGGGACCAGACAGTTCAATACGGATGGCGGTGCGGCTGGGTGGCTCCGTATCGATGCCAATGGAAATAAGACCCCGGCTAATAAATGGAAGTGATGGCTCCGCTTTAGGCTATTATGTGCTTTTCATGGGGCAGGGGTATCATTGCTCACGGCATACCATTAGGCCGATATCTTCTCGCCTTCTGTCAGGGTTCCAAGGAAATCCCCCACCGTACTAACAGCCTCCCGGTCGGATGCACCGGTTTCGTCTCGGTCCCGATCCAATCCCGCTTTTCCCGTAAGGGAAAAAGGGCTTGAAATCAATAGAGGAATAGAAGATCATAATTGGGAGATCAAGGGGTTGACGTTGTAATGCTCAGGGGCTTCCACCTGACGCAAAGGTAGGGGGTACCGATGGATTCCGTTCTCACCTACATCTTTGCCTTCCTGTTTGGGGCCATTGTGGGAAGCTTCCTCAATGTCTGCGTCTTCCGGATCCCCCTTGGAAAATCCATCATCTCTCCATTTTCGCACTGCCCTCATTGCAAGGTCCCCATTAAGGCCTATGATAATATCCCCATCCTCAGCTATTTTCTGCTTGGCGGGAAGTGTCGCTCTTGTAGCGTCTCGATATCGCCCAGGTACCCGCTGGTTGAGACGATGATGGCTGTCTTTTCCGTTTTCCTCGTGCTCAAATTCGGCCTCTCACTATCCTTTTTTATCTACTTCATCCTCGTCTCATCTCTGGTCGTGGTGAGCTTCATCGATCTGGATCACCGCATTATTCCCGACAGGATCAGCCTCCCCGGGATCGTCCTCGGCCTTTTGGCGTCGTTTGTGAAGCCCGCGGGCCATAACGACTTCCTCGTTCGTTTTGTCTTTAGGATGGTGAGGGGGAGCATAAACATGGCCACCCTCGATTCCCTTCTGGGAATACTCATCGGCGGAGGGCTCCTCTACGCGGTGGCCGTCTTATTCTACTGGGTGTCGAAAAAGGAGGGAATGGGCGGCGGAGACATCAAGCTCCTGGCCATGATCGGGTCCTTCTTGGGATGGGGTTCGACGGTATTCACCATCATGGCGAGTTCGCTTATTGGCTCCATTGTAGGCGTCGCCCTCATGGTAGCCAAAGGGGCTGACAGGAAATACGCCATCCCCTTCGGACCATTCCTCTCCCTGGGGGCCGTTATTTACCTCTTCTTCGGAAGGGAGATTATCCGCTGGTATCTCCACTTCCGGATTTAGGGCTCATTTTGAGAGACTGATGATAAGGGATCGGCTGTTCAGAAAGTTGCCGGTGGGATTGAGGGTGGAGATCATCCTCAATATGACCCTCCTGGTCATCGCCGCAATCCTTCTGGTCGGCATAAGCATGTTGAAGCTCAGCGAGAGGAATATCCTCAACCAAAAGCTCGAGGGAAGCTGGTTCATCGTCCACTCGATTCAGAATACCATGAACCTCATGTTCAAGGGGGAGCACAATCCCTTCCTCGCCGGTCCGCCCCTTCAGGGATTGGTATCGATGTATGCCGGCGACGAGAGGCTCAAAGAGATAACCATCGTGGACGGGGATTTTAGGATTGTCGCCCACAGCAGAAAGGAGATGATCGGAGCCCAGGCCGAGACGGGCCAGTTCAAAAGGGCTGTTCTTGACGGGGAATCCTTTTACGAGTTGAAGAAGGAAAGGGGGATTCTGTTCGACAATTACAGGAATCTGATCGTATTCTCACCTCTCTCCATCGGGGAGAAGGTTATTGGAGGTTTAAGGGTTAACCTGTCGCTGGCCGATGTCATGGCCAATATCGTTGAATCCCAGAGGTTGGTGGTTCTATTCATTATCATCGACTCCTTGGTCTTAATCGTCTTCGGCAGCTTGCTCCTCTCGCGGGTGATCGTTAACCCAATCAAGAATCTGGTGAATATTACCGGCAAGATCAGAGACGGGCATTTGGATCAGAAGATCAATGTCACCGCCAAGAACGAAATTGGACAGCTCATGGAGTCTTTCAACCAGATGGCGGAGAGACTCGGGGAGAACAAAAGGAGATTGGAAGACCACATCCATTCCCTGGAGATCACCAACAAGAGGCTGAAGAGAGCCCAGGAGGATCTCCTCATTTCCGAGAAGCTGGCCTCCATCGGACGGCTCGCCGCGGGGGTTGCCCATGAGGTGGGAAATCCCCTGGGGGCAATATTAGGATACACCAAGATCTTGCAGGAGGGAATGGAGAGTCGTGAGGAGGAAGTAAGCTATTTGAGGCGCATCGAGAAGGAGATCGACCGGATTAATCACATCGTCAGGGAGCTGCTCGACTTTTCAAGGCCCTCGAAATTCGAGGTTCAGGAACTGGATGTAAACAGTACCGTAGAAAACACCATCTCGCTGGTCTCTCACCAGAAGTCCTTCAAACAGATCGAGACGGACCTCGATTTGGATCCAAATCTTCCGCGAGTCAAGGCTGACGAATTCCAGCTCCAGCAGGTCCTCATCAATCTCTTCCTGAACGCGGCGGATGCCATGCCCAACGGAGGAACCTTAAGTGTCAAGACAGTGGAGACCGTGGTCAGCAGGGGTACGGAAGCGGAGTTTGAGGCGATTTTCCCCCGGAGGAGGAAGTCAGACCCAGAGAGATCCGACTACTCCCACCTCCGAAAATTCAAGCCCCTTCCCCTGATCTATGACAGATACAGCGAGGGGGATCACTTGGTTCGAGTCAACGTCTCGGACACGGGCTGCGGTATTAAGAAGGGAGACCTGCAAAAGATCTTCGACCCCTTCTTTACGACCAAGCACCCCGGTAAGGGAACGGGCTTAGGGCTGTCCATCTCCTTGAGGATCATTGAACTCTTCAATGGGGAAATCAAGGTGGAGAGCCAAGTCGGGAAGGGATCCACCTTCACCATTTTGCTTCCCTCCGTTGAGGCGAGCAGCATGCCTAACCCACAAACTGAGGAGCGCTCATGACCACCAACAGAATCCTTTTAATCGATGACGAGGAGAATTTTCGCCACATGCTCTCCGTGATCTTGAAGAAGAGGGGCTATGATGTTGAGACAGCCAAGAGCGGAACCGAGGGACTGAAGAAAATCGACACGGCATCCTTTGATACGGTTCTCTGCGATATTCGGATGCCACAGATGGATGGCTTGGAATTCTTGAAGGAGGCCCAGGAGGCGGGATGCGAGTCAACCATCATCATGATGTCAGCGTATGGAACCCTGGATACCGCTATCGAGGCCATGAAGTTGGGAGCCTATGATTACATCTCCAAACCCTTCAAACCGGATGAGATCATTTTGACCTTGAAAAAGGCGGAAGAACGGGAGCGGCTCAGGCGGGAGAACCTTTTTCTGAAGAAGGAGGTCCAGAAGGAGTACAGTTTCGAGAATATCATCAGCAAGAACGAACGAATGAGGCAAATATTCGATACCATCCGGAAGGTGGCGAAGTATAAGTCAACGATTCTCATCGAGGGGGAGAGCGGGACGGGAAAGGAGCTGGTGGCCAAGGCTATCCATTTTAACAGCGATCGTGCGAGCCGCCCCTTCATCCCCGTCAACTGTGGGGCAATTCCGGAAAACCTCCTGGAAAGCGAGCTTTTCGGTCATACCAAGGGAAGTTTCACCAACGCAGTTCGAACCAAGAAAGGGCTTTTCGAAGAGGCCGACGGGGGGACGATGTTCTTGGATGAGATAGGGGAGTTACCCCTGCAGCTTCAGGTGAAGTTGCTTCGAGTATTGCAGGATGGTGAGATGCGGCGCATCGGGGATTCTCGTCCCATCAAAATCGATGTACGGATCATAGCCGCAACCATCAAGAACCTGGATAAGGAAGTCAGGGAGAGCAAGTTTAGAGACGACCTTTTCTACCGCCTCAACGTTCTCCCCATGAAGATCCCGCCCCTGAAGGAGCGAAAGGAAGATATCCCCTTATTGGTGGACCATTTCATCAACAAATACAGCAGGGAACTGAACAAACCCATCGAGGAAATCACTGCAGATGCCTTGAACTGCCTTATGAACTACGGCTGGAATGGCAATGTTCGGGAATTGGAGAATGTCATCGAGAGGGCCATTGTCCTGACCGAATCGAGTCAGATTCAGGTGGAGAACCTCCCCGGGGAGGTTCAAAACCCCAAGGAGGAATCGAAGCTCAATTTACTCAACGACGAGCTTTCCATCAAAAAGGCGAGCCGTTACCTGGAGATCGACCTGATCAGAAAGGCCCTCCAGAAGACCAAGGGCAATCACACCCATGCCGCCAAGCTATTGGAGATCAGCCACCGTGCCCTGCTGTACAAGATCAAGGAATATGGAATTGATGTAAAGGACTCATAAGGCAACGGCCTCCTATATGAGTCAATCCATCCTTTCCCCATCAATTCCGCTTTCAACCGCATGACTGCAGCACTAAATAACGTTTGCTCCGGAGAACCCGGACGACACCCACCTCCATTTCCCTTCCACCGTTAACCATCTCCCTTGAAGTCTGAAAAAAAGGTCAGGCCCCTGGGCTCAATCCCCCCAAGTGCCAGTTGACCAGAATGGGCCGCGAATTGACATGGAGATCCCTCCGACACTCCGTTTCACGCAAACATTTCAAGATGTATGAAAAAAGGTTATGAAATGCCAAAAAACATCTAGTATGCCGAAATTATTCGATTTTCCCCCCTTTTTTTAATCTTGACACAATCATACACAAGTTTACATCGGCCTTCTCTTGGTATGGTTTTTGACCCTGGGGAGGGCGAAGATCACTGGGAAGAGGAGGTTTTGGGAATGAAGCTATTCAACACATCAAAGGGATTCACGCTGCTGGAGATGCTCATCTCTATGATCATTCTCTGCGTTGCCCTCCTGGGCCTGGGGCAGATGATGCTCCTTTCCATCACTAGGACATCCTTCGCCAATAAGATCACCGAGGCCACCACCTTTGCCCAAGATAAGATGGAGGAGTTGAGAACGGTGGACTGGAATAACCTTCAGGACGGAAATGATACCATCGTCGGCTCCCAGGGGATTCAATACCGCAGGACATGGACCGTG
>CAYFXP010000002.1:0-3614 GCA_964346935.1 uncultured Syntrophobacterales bacterium | reverse complement strand
CCTTTCAGAAGGGGTGAGGAAAAGCCCGAGCCAAGCCCATTGAAAAAGCCCTTCTCTTGGGCGATCTCCCCGATATATGGTTCTATCTTTAGCTCGTCGAGTTCGACAAACCGAAAGCTCGGATCCTTGAGCAGAAGGAGCTCTTGGAGGCTTTCCTCCATCTGGTGCCTCATGGATGCCTTCAGCTGATCGCGGCTCACAAGGCCCAGATTTATGAGTAGCTCTCCCAGAGGCTGACCGGTGGATTCGTGGATCCGAAGGACCCGTCCCCACTGGGATTTGTTGAGGGCCTTCTGTTTGAGCAAAAGTTGGCCCAGTTTACTGGATCCCTCAGGGTCCTTTCTGAGAACGCTCTGGATCTTTCCCGATTTTATGAGAAGCTCTACGATGGTACCATTTTTCTCAAGACAGAGTCGCCCCGTTTTGGATCGGGCATCCAGCAGATAGAGAAGATCGGGAAGGGCCAGGGGCCCAAGCTTTCCCGAGCTGAGGTTGATCTCGTAGATGGCTTGCAACGAATCCATAAAGCCCATGTCCCCATCGAGCTGATAGACCTTGTGCAGGCTGGGCCGTCTGAGGTCCAGATCCACCAGCAGCACTTTTTTTCCTGACTGGGCGGCGGAGATGGCGAGATTGATGGCAGTCAGGGTCTTCCCCTCCCCCATGGCCGTGCTGGTAACCAGCAAGGTCTTGATGGGCTTCTCGGCAGAGCTCATATCGAGGTTGACCGAAAGGGTATCGAAGGCCTCGGCGATGCCCCCGTCGGCCCGCATTCGATCGATGAAATTGAGGTAGTCCTCCTTGCGGGAGGGCTTCCGGCCCCTCCTGAGGGTGGGGATGATGCCTAACGTTGGAAGCTCCAAGTATTTGTCCACCTCCTCCCGGGTCTTTAGCCCCATGTCCAGGTATTCTAGGAAGAAGGCCCCTCCAACCCCCAACGATAACCCCATCAGGAGGGCAATCAATACGTTCAATTCCTTGCGGGATGGAAGGGGACGGCGCGGCAGCTTGGCCTTCTCGACGATAGTTACCTCTTCGGCCTGGAGGTTTTGGATGAGGTTGATCTCCTTGAGCTTCTCCACCAGGATATCATACAGCTGCCGGTTCGAACGGGCCTCCAGGTTCAAAAGGGCATATTGGATCTGGTTGCCTTCGAACCCGATGGCCTTCTTCTTGTAGGCATTCATGGACGCCAAGAGTTTCTTCTCCTTGTCCCGGAGCACTCGGAGCTTGCTCTCCCTGCTCTGAATGGTCTTTTGGAGGGAGTGGTTGAGCTCGTCCTGGATAGATTGGATCTGTGTTTTGACCTGGATGATCTTGGGGTGGCGAGGGCCGTAGTGTTTGCTCAGTCGGGTCAGTTCCAATTGGGTGGAAACCAGCTGGGCAGTGAGGGAGTGCAGTAATTGTTCGTTGAGGAAGGCGGGGATGTACTGGGCTTCGGTTTCGAGGACCTGTTGGATCTCTCGGATTTGCGCCTCCAGTTCCACCCGTTGTATCCGGATCTTGTTATAGCCGGAGCGGATCTCGGAGAGCTCCTTAAGGTGGAGGCTCTTTTCGCTCTCCAACGAGAGGATCTTGGACTCCTTCTTGTACTGATGCAGGGCCTTCTCGGAGCTTTGTACCTTCTCCTTGAGCTGAGCAATCTCTCGCCTGAGCCATTGGACGTTGTCCCGGATTTTGTCCTCCCGTTTCTGTTTGGAATAGCCTTTATAGGCTTGCGCGATGGCGTTAACCAGCTCCATGGCTATCATCGGATCGGAGTGGGTGCACTCGATGTTAATAAGGTTGGTTTCCTCCACTGGGTTTGCAGCGATGGCTGATCGGGCGGCCAGAACCCTGGGGTCGGGTCGGTCAGCATCCAAGGGTTGGTTTGACTGTCCCAAAGCCTTCTCGACGGCCTGTTGGATGATGGGGTAACTCGTGATCATCCGCAGATGGGTGTTGATGGTTCGGTCGGGGTCACCGTAGTCTCGGTATCTGATGGATTCGGGCAGATAGGCCAGCGGGGCTTGGTGGCTCTCAACTCTGACGGTTGCCGTGGCCCGGTAACGGGGACGAATGCGATTATTTTTCAGAACCGCCGCACCCACCAAAATGACCGTGACGGCAAGAATCAGCCACTTCCTCCTCAATAAAACCCCGACATAATCCATTATGTGAGCTTCTTGATCAATCATATTCCAGACCTTATGAGATTGTCCGCAAGAGAGAAAGGGGACACCATACTTCGGTTGTGGTAGATCAAATCATTCTGTTTCCCTGTTGCGGAGGCCTCCGCTGACAAGCCCTTTAATATCGTCCCGGTTGAACCTCCACTGTCTCCCGATCTTTATGCAGGGAATATCCCCCCTCTTGGCCAATCGGTAGACCGTTCTGATGTCAATCCTGAGATAAGTGGCGACCTCCTGCACCGTCAGCACTTCGCTGTTCATTTGCATTCTCCTCGAAACACTCGACCATGGATTCCATTGTTATATGCTTATGTCCGATACGAGCAATATCTGTACCACAGCTACCGAAAGAAGGAACTCTTGGGTATTATTTTGTCTTTAATTGTCATATAGTTGTAAATCATTGGAATCATTTGGCTTATTAAATACATTTCAATCTTACTTCCCTAACGAACACCAACGAAAAATCCTGGTTTATGGACGGTAATAGACAAATCTTGTAACGTAAGGTGAAAAAATTTCACATTTTAGTGCCTAGTTATCGTCTTCCTGATTTTCGAAATTCTACGTTCTTTATCGATTCTTGTCCTTGCAGTGGCACAATCAATTACCTCTTTGTAGGGCTTGCCTTTTTGGACCCTTTTGGATACCTTATGCCGCAAAAAAATGGTCTTGGGACACCTCAAGTAGATGAAAGCAATCCTCGTTCTGATTCTCATTACATTGATCCCCACCCTGGAGCTCCGGGCGAGCATTCCATACGGAATACTCCGCGCCGATATACACTGGTGGGTTGTTGTCCTGGTATGCGTAGCGACGAATATCGTCCTGGGTCCCTTCGTATACCTATTTTTGGATAGGGCCATGGGGCTAATCTTGCGGTTTCAGTGGCTGAACCGCATCTACCAGAAGACGGTGACGAGAACTCAGCGGAGAATACAGAAATCCGTCGATCGATACGGCGAGATGGGAGTAGCCCTATTTATCGGGATCCCGCTGCCGGGAACAGGGTCATACTCCGGAGCCCTGGGTGCCTATCTCCTGGGCCTCGGCTACCGGAGATTTATCGTTGCCAATGTGGTCGGGGTCTTGATGGCGGGCAGCATTGTAACCGCTGTTGTGTTCAGCGGCGTCGAGGCTTTTCGCGTGTTGATTAAGATCATATAAGGGGGAGCCCATTACTTTTTTTGAATCGGTCATTCTGGGAATCATTCAGGGAGTTACAGAGTTTCTCCCCGTTAGCAGTTCGGGACACCTGGTAATCCTCCAGGGGCTCTTCGGCGTGGAGGAGCCGAAGCTTTTCTTCAATGTCATGCTTCACGTTGGCACTCTCATCGCCATCATCATGGTGTTCTGGAGGGATATCGGGGAAATTCCAAGGGGAATCATCGTAACCTTGAGGGGAAACCCGGGAATCGGTGGCTTCTGGGCAGCCCTTTGGAG
>CAYFXP010000001.1:0-1842 GCA_964346935.1 uncultured Syntrophobacterales bacterium | reverse complement strand
CCATCATGGCTTTGGCCTTGAGCAGGGTTCCTCCGGGGTATGTGTCAATACTGACTTTTCCACCGGTGCGTTTCTCTACCTCCTTTTTCCACCTCTCCATCTGCACGCAGGGAAAGGTGGGCGCGGGAGGGAAGTTCGCGTAGCTGAGCTTTATTGGCCCAGCAGAGGTCGGCGCCGGCAAAGAAGCGGTGAAGCACAAAAGGCCCATAGTTATGAGTATTGTTCCAACCAATGAAAACAATCCCCTTCGTTTCATGGCACACCTCCTCGTGTTTCCTCAGACGGTTGTAGGGTTTCTTATTCACCTCCTCTCCCTTTATGGAATCATGAAGAGACGGGAAACCAGCAGGATAGAGAAATGTGAAAAGCTGCTCAATGTTATATTACCTTAGGTCATATGTCAAGAAAACATTTGGTGGCGAGGGTTAGCAATGCAGAGATGTTTGTTTTAACGAGGAGGCAATATATTTACAAAGAACATCCTTTGGGTTATTTTTTGCACCATCATGCAAAAGGAGGAAATCCCATGAACCTTAAAGATTCGGGATTCTCGACCAAATCCATTCACAGCGGGGAAAAGCTCTGTCCCCTCACGGGGTCTATAACCACACCCATCTATCAGACGTCCAACTTCGGATTTGCCGATCTCGATTCCCTCAAGAGGGTATTTGTCGACCATTCGAAGGGATATTTCTATACCCGGTACACCAATCCCACCTTTGAGGCTATCGAGAAAAAGCTCGCCGATATCATGGGCGCCCAAAAGGCCGCGGTCTTTTCATCAGGCATGGCAGCCTTGACAACCGCAATGCTCTCGCTGGTCTCCTCGGGGGACCATATCGTCTCCGCCTTCGACATCTACGGGGGCACCTTCAACTTCTTCACCAACGTGCTTCCCCGATATGGAGTGAACGTCGATCTGATAGAGACCACGGATGCCGGTAGGCTGGCCGATTCCATTAGGCCCAACACGAAGGTAATCTTCTTCGAATCGCCCACGAACCCCCTTTTGAAGTTAATGGACATCAACGAGGTGGCTAAGATAGGGAAAGAACGGGGGATCGTGACGTTCATGGACAATACCTTCGCCACCCCCTTCAACCAGAAGCCAATAGAAACGGGAATTGACTTGGTGATGCACAGCACGACCAAGTATTTGGGAGGTCACAGCGACCTCCTCGGAGGCGCGGTCGCCGGAAGAGAGGAACTCATGGAGAAGGTTATGTTCTTCCGATACGTGTTCGGCGGCATTCCGGATCCTCAATCGGCGTGGTTGTTGATGCGGGGAGTCAAGACCCTGAAGGTCAGAATGGAGGCTCACAACCAAAACGGGATACGCGTTGCCCAATTCCTCGAGGACCATCCCCGTGTTGACCGGGTCTACTATCCGGGCTTGAAGAGTCACCCACAACACGAGCTCGCAAAGAGGCAGATGAGGGGATTCGGCGGCATGGTGAGCTTCGAGGTGGGAGGAGGAAATGATGCCTTGGGTGAATTCCTCGGCAGGCTACAAATATGCCAGCTCGCAGTGAGCTTGGGAGGCATCGAATCGCTCATCTGTCCCCCTACGTTGACAACCCACCGCAGGCTCTCACAATCCGAGAGGATCAAGGCCGGGATAAAGGATAACCTCCTGCGGCTTTCGGTGGGCATTGAAGACGCCCAGGACCTTATCGAAGACCTCGACCAGGCGCTGAGCACCATTTCCTGAGCGGAGTGGGCATCCCGATAGTGAAGGCGTCAAGTACCCTACCAGAGGTCTCTGAAAAACTCGCTCTTCGCTGCTCAGAAAATGTTCCTATGAGAGGAAAACCATTGTCCCTTCGCTTCAGTGCTTCCGGA